>CAYJEC010000001.1:0-41778 GCA_964369025.1 uncultured Ideonella sp.
CCTCCTCCTGGAGATTCAAACCTTACTGTATTGGTAGTGCTATCGTAAGTCCAAACATAACCATCTGTAGGACTTCCTACTATTACTTTGATATTATCAATATACTGAACGTTACTCTCGTCTATTTCTAATCCTGAACAGTTTATTAAAGTTACATTTGAATTGCCTGGATAAACTGTATTGTTATCACCTTTGATTAGAATATTTGAACAGTTAGCGCCTACCTGATTCTCATTACCGGTTACCTGAACACCTACTGAACTATTAATGACGTTTCCGTTACCACCCTGCCAAATACCATTGATAACATTCTTAACTAGCATCTGGTCACCACCTCCACCACCACCATAGAAACTGTCTCCTCCTCCTCCGGTGTTATCCCCTCCGTTCCCCGTTCCGTCCCCTAAAGTTGTATCGACTGAAACTACTAAGGCATCCACTAAATTAAGTTTAAGGAATTTACAAAGTGTTGTTGATTCACCGTTAGGTAAGTAGTCTGACACCTCAAGTAATCTATACCCTGCCTTATCTATCCAGTATATTTTTCTGAAGTCTAAGGTAGTAATGTCATAAGGTTTAAGTTTAATGTAACACTCCACATACTTAGAATCTCTATCACCTATTTCATTCCATTGTCTATAATGATATTTGTCATATAAAGTTCCGTTAACTGGTAAGTTTAATCCGTCCGGTGTGGTATGGAAATAAACACCCTGGTCACCAAATGTAAGGTCATTTGCTACTGTATCTAAAGGAGTATCTAAGAACCCTGCATAGGCATACTGAGTTAAGGTGGTATAAGTCGATAACCCCGCATCATAGTATCTATAAGGCATACAGTCTAGTAACCCTCCAGCAAATGCTATGATAGGTTTAGGACTTCTTTCCTGACCTTCTCCATTATAAAGTGTCCGCATCAATACCATTTCCTTTTCAGAAAGGTACTGCAATGGTTCAAGGATAAAAGGTAATTCTAATTTCCTTGTCTCTTTTACAAAGTCATTATCAAATATCAGTCTTTTATATCCCCACGTTTCACCTACACTCTCATAGAATACTTTACTTATATCGTCATCATTCTTGTAGTAGTTAAAGTCTATTTCTTTTACCGTTAATAACCCTTCAGGTTTAATTGTAAAGTCTTTTGAAGTATCTAGTTTATCTGTCCAATCAATTACATCGTCTGTAAAGTAATCGTCTCTAGGTTCTATTATATAAGTTCCGTTTACATCGGTGTCAATATACAGATTGAACATTTTAGCAAGTCCCATAATGAAATCTGTCTGCTTCATTGGTGGGAGTACATCTGCTACTGAACTTGTTGAACCGTATGGTATTTGTGCTTCAGGATAGAAAACAAACTCTAAAGGCAGTAACCCTGATAAGAAAGTTCCGGTAGTTGCAACTGCTACCCCGCCTGACTTTGCAGTACCTAAACACATCCTTATCTCATCACCTGCGAGTAGGTAAGTGCTTAATGATATTGACCCGTTCACATAGGTACTGGAATCTATTAAACTATCGCTACCTAGTATTGAATAAACTCCGGACCTCTTTAAGATTATTAGGTTGGTAATCTCTTTACCGGTACTACCGCCTCCGTCAACTTGGTAAAAGTACCTGTATTGTAAGTTCCAATATCCGTCATAGTCTACTGTAATTGTACCGTTAGCTGCCGTATACTGCCCTAAGTTATCCTGAACTACTGTATTAAATATCCATTGGTCACTATTGAATGTCGCTGATAGAGACCCTGCATTAAAAGATTCTGACTGATTTGTATTTCTTATTGCCTCTGCTTTATTGTTTGCCTGGGTAGCAGGGTCAATCACAAACTTACTCATATCTGATTCCATTATCAGAGATTTGAATAGTGATGAGGTTATAAATGCTGAACTATATTCTAATCCCGCATTACTCATTATTAAACTAAATATCTCATAACAGAACCACCACGGCTTAAAACTATTAAAGTCAACTGCCATGCCTCCCGTTGGCCCTCCGTTCCTCCATGTAAAGGACTTACCTCTATCCATCATAGGGTAGTACCCGCCTGAACCATCATTAGGGGTTAACCATGAGTTCTGAATGTCTGTATCGGTATAATCGAATGTTCCAAACCCTGTAATATCATTTAAGGTAAGGTTAGCAAGTCTACTCATTAGATCAGCGTTCTGACCATAGATTACTAATTCATAAATTACTTTGTTATTCTCAAGTACTATTATCTCTGTCAGTTGGCAGTACCCTGAAATCTGAATATGTTGGTCTTGCGTATAATAACAGGTTGCTTTCTTTGCAGGGTTAAAGTCAGGGTTAAGTTGTTGAGCGTCCCTAATGTGAAAGTTTACATCGAATAAAGCTGCGAATATTCCATCATTATTCTTACTCCCTGGTATCTGTACTGTCTTTGTATAATCACTTAACCTCTTACTAGGGTCTTCGATTGAATAAATATTTTTGGTTATACTAATGTCAATGTCCTCAATTGTATCAATTGAGAATAAAGTGTCATAGTTATAGCCTATCAGTAGTTCATTCCTCATAACCTTTGACGCTGAGTAAGGGTGCTTAAAGTAATATCTATTTCAATGTTGAATAGTTTTTCAACTTCTGTCTTTTTAGCTTGATAAGTAGAATTGTCTACTGTTACCGCTACAAAAGTATTACCTGAGTTAATAGGTGCTATCATGTAAACCAATGGACTTGCTATGAGTTCTTTTAACCATTCGGCAGTATCATTATCTACAAACCCCGACCTTAGTCTGTACTTCTGTTCTACCTTTGAATGGAATACACTTGTCTCTTGTTGGTAAGTGTTATAGGTAAATGTACTTGCGGTCAGTACCCCTAATAGTTTATTGTACCTTGCTTTAGTGGATTGAATACTATCGTCTCTGATAAAATCAAAGTTGAAAGCATCAAACCGGCCTAACGAGTTCAGGAAATAAAGACGGGTATAAGTATCATCCCTTGTACAACTTCTATCTAATTCAAACTCTTTCCATTCTAATGTCTGAGTGTCTACTGAGTTAAATGATGCTACTCTGTAATGATGAACGCTATCAGTTATTAAAGGTTGTGAACCGGTTGTAAGTGATGTATTGTTTAAATCTTCAGGCCCAACAAGTATAGACATGAACCTTGCACTATCTGTTGCGAGTGCGGTGTAAGGATTACTTTTAGTTGCAGTCTGAATTAAAGTACCAGCACTATTATAAGTTTCTATTTTAAGATTGTCCAGGTTGGTATCTATTGCGCTACCTGCATCTATTGTACCTAATTCATAACTATCCCCTATTCTTATTTTAATCCTTGTTGGTTGGTTGGTTAGCCAGTGCCTTGATGAGTTACTTGCATACCTATCCCCTAATCTAAAGTTTACATAGTCTTGCCAGTTCATTGCTGAATTGACCGCTATGACATAACTAGATACCCCACTTGCATGAAATACTAACTGAGGGTGTTCCTCAATAACTTTTAACTGAAACTTTTTAAATACATTCACCCCTAACTGCCAACCGGTAGTCCCTGCGATAAGATTAGATATGTCATAGCTTAGATACTTCTCAATAGTACGGTGAGCGTCAAACAAAAGATTTCCGTATGTAGGTTGCTTTAGATTAATGAATGATGCTATGGTGTCTCCGTTCTCGTCTAACAGTTCACTATTAAATCTGAATTGAGTGTTATGTGATGCAGTTGAACTAACAACAAAGTTCATAGGGTCAAACCCTGAAGATATAGCGTCCGGTATCTGAAGGAATGATATACTCATACACTCCTAATATACAAAAACAGTAGGGTAGTGTAATGAAAAAGCCCCGAATAAACGAGGCTTACATCAATTTCCCAAAGTATCAAAATGGGAATAAGTTAATCTAATATACACCAATCCTCTGCAAGTATGTCGGTTTGACTTGCTAACCATCCGGTAACAGTTGACCCATCTGCTGCCTTCATATTTAAATTAGGCATTCGTGTAATACTTCCATCGTCTCCTTTTTCAAATAGTACCCCACTTACACCTCCAATTGACTCAGGAATGTCATTTCTGTCAATAGAACCTTTGTTCATCCACACCAACATATTTTTACCATTCCATCCTTCTCTTGCTATTGCCTTACCGTTCTTAACGGATTCGATAGCTTGTCCAAAATTTTGATTTGTTGTCATTTTATTTATGTTAAATTTTACTTAAAGTCTGCTAATATTCTTATCTCCACTTCAGCACCTAAAGCATTCTGTAACTTATCGGTTAGTCTTTTAAATCCGTACTCATTGAATACATCGGAATAGAAACGAGTTCCAGTAATACCTTTTCTCTTTATAAAGTAACTCATTCGCTTTGCTAACCTTAGATTAGCATCCTTATTACTTTCTCTTGGATTCCTTTTAGACTTAGTGACCGGTATTCCTTTTCTTGCTATGTAGTCAGATAATGACTTAATCATTGCAGGGGGAGTTCCTAAGTTCTTATATTTAAACCCTTGAGGGTAATCTTTTGAAACATAAGTTTTAGATCGGTTGTTAACTCCTTTAACTCCTAAGTCAACATATATCCAATAGTCATTAAGATTCCAGATAGCGGTAGTTCCCTGAACACTTACCTTAGTTCCTGTCCAGTCTATTGATTGAGATAAGGCAATGTCTCTATTAGAGACTAACCTTTGAGATAGTAGCTTCTTCATTTGAACTGTTGCCTCATTACCCCACTCCTGAAGTATTGATGCCGTTGTTTGAATTATCTCTTGGTTAATGTTTGCCATTACTTCTTCTCATTATCTACCCTATCCTGAACATAGGCTAAGTGGTTTAGAAACTCAAATATACTCATTTTAAAATAATAATCAAATTTACTTCTGTCACCATTTGCAAATACCTTGTCTATGATTGCATACCAACCCCACTTCTCCCCAAACCAATTACCTTCGCCTTCCGATTCGCTAACCGTTTCATTATTGAAAAGAACTTTGTACTGGTCGATAATTTTGCGTTGACAAGTGCAAAAAAAAACCCTATCGGATATGCAGTTACTATACTTAGGTTGTCTTGGAATAACTTTGCCCGTCTGTCAAACTCATCTAACTGAACGTCTTCACCTTTTACTTTATAGCATAAGGTCGCTAAGATTAAGTGAAGGTTGTTTATTATTTGACTACTGTCCTTTGTTAAGTTACTCATTGAGATAAACTGTTCAGTATTCCATTCTGTCACCTCCTGAGTAACATAGAATAACTCATCCCCACAATGGAAAGACTTAACCCACTCATCAGGCATCTGGAAACTATTTAACCATTCAAACTTCTTAATGACCTTTTGAAAGTCTGTAAACTTCATTCGCTTATAATCCTCTTTTGTCTTATCAGTAAACAAAGGTAGTATGTTATACCATTGGGCTATCTCATTGTCGGGATTCATTTCAATAGCTGCCTGAATCTCCTGGAACTTTAATATGGTGATGTCGTTAATTGTCATTGAACAAGTAAATTGATATTGTGGATTGAACCTTTGCCTTTATAAAGTGTTATCCCTCCCTTCTTAACATATACAAATAAAGTGTCATAAGGTGATACCTTGTAGGTAATATCCTTAATTAAAGTGTCATCTACTGTTATTTTCTTTGCTCCGTCCCAAACTACCTTCTTAATAAATGTATCACCTTCATATACTTTATACCCTGCAATAGGAAAGTATTGTTGAAGTCCTTGTTGGGTCTTGTGGTAAAATGAATACTGAACTAAGTATGATCGTGGAAATAGTTTTACAGGTTCAGGTTGAGGTGCTGGAGCAGGTTCATCCTTTTCACAACTGATTAGTAAAATAGACAGTAAAAGGAATAATTTAGATTTCATCTTTCAAAGTTAATATATTTTCAACACCATTCATAATTCTTTTATGAGCAGACGAGCATCGGAATGAGTTTACATTCTTATACCCGAATGCCTTTGCAATTATCTTGTGAGTTAGTTTTTTATTTTTAAGGTTCGGGTAATTCATTTTTTAGAATGTCCTTGATTAATCAACCTAAACTTATTTTTATTATCTGCACTATTATTGAATATCTGAAAAGTAGACTTCTTTTTCATCTGCGCCCTATATCTATTTGATTTCCCCATTCTTGTATTTTCATCTAAATTTCTAAAGGCTCTCTTCTTATACTCAGTAAACATATAAGCATCAATGCATGGCTTACTAATAACTAGGTCACCTACAATACCTAATTCATCCAATATATCATCGGTGAAAGATATTTTTTCATAGTGATAATATATCTTAACAAGTGAGCGAGGCGATATACTTAATACATTAGAGACCAATTGATTTTCTAAATATCCAAAAGGAAGTCCAGTTATAACTGACTTTCTACTTAATTTCCTTAATAATATATTTTCCATAATGCAAATATAGTGTTTATTGTAGTATATACTACTATTAATTTAATCTTTTATACTATTCGGTACTTACCAGTTCCCATTCTGTATTCATAGAACGCTCTCATCAATAGAACGTCCCTCCAATCTGGTGACCGGCCTATGTGTGATTTTATCTTTTCTTTTGGTAGTATTCTTAGCTTACCGTCCGAATCTTCTTTAAATGTCTTTAGCCATTCAATGTCCTCTATCAGTTCTTCTTTATGGGTGTTCTCTAACTCACATTCAATATGGATATGGTTTGAGTTTATTATTTCTGCTAACTTATAACCACATTGAGACTGTAAGTTAAAGTAGTTTTCATCCTGACCACTAATAGGATTTATTAAGGGTTTAGAGTTGTTAACGAATCCAGTGATTCCACAATTATCTACCACCCCACCACCTACACCGTCCTCATCTGCGATGCAATGATACTTAGCTATTGAGTGTTTAGACCTCATGGTATTAATACATTGTTGAATCTCGGTAGTTCTACTCACATCAAAGACATGGCACTCAATAAGCACCCATCCATCCCAAACACATACAATAGCTTTATCACTCCCTAATCGTGCTATGTCGGCAGTTATATACTTTATTCCCGTTCTCTTAACGTGGTTATTATCAAACATGGCTAAAATGTTTTCATACTCACATAATACCGTAGGGTCATCGTCATATTCCCAATTACCAAACAATAGCCTTTCCTTTTGATTCTTTGACAAAACCCTCATTAGATTATCAAGATACCCTGACTGCAACATCTTGTTGTCTGTTGGTAAGGCTTGAATAAATTTAGTGCCAGGGCTTAATAGATTTGATTTACTGTCCTTGTAATATCTATAAAGGTAATTCTTTGCAGGGTTGCACGTTTGCAGTATCTTACCATTTATTCCATACTCATCATTTTTCCATCTGCCTACTGATGCTGCAAGGTTATTCTTTGCGTCTTCCTCAAACTCTCCGGCCTCCTCTATCCACCCTCTTGTCATTTGCATTGACCCGAATCTGTAATAGTCAGGGTCTGAAGGTTGATACTTTCCGTCTATTAAGAATACCTTACTACCGTTATGAAGTGTAAAGTAGTTATCCATCCCGTTAAAGGTGTAGTACTCTTTGCCTATTCCCCAATGAGCAAATACCTCATGTATAGAAGGGATAGTATATTTACGAATGTTGTTCAGTTCTTTTCTTGCAATGAAGTAATGGGTTTCAGGATATAAGAACGCATCCCCAAAAATTAGATTAACACCGGTGTAAGACTTAGCAGAACCTTTTGACCCTCCATAAACAATGTCATTTACTGAGTTGTCTACCCAATGCTTTGCACATAATTTCTGTTTCTCATTCCCTTTAGTGTCAAAGACTAACTTCATTTTATTTCCATTCCAGTAATCTGTTCTACTTTAAGTTCAGTTTTATTTTCACTCTTATCGACTAAGCCATTTAGCCTTTGAGTTATTGAGGGATTATAAACTCCGGCCATGCCTCCCTCTATTTGGTCTTGACGTATAATTGTCTTTATTACGCGACAGATACCCATATATTCCTTATATAGATTGTCTTGATTAGTAAAATATTGTTCTAATGACTTAATTATACCATTGCGGTAGCACCATATCTCAAACCCTTCAAAAGACAGACACCGTTCCTTCTTTCTTTGAACCTCCATTGCCTTCGGCCCTATGAAGTCATGTTCTTTAAATGGGTTGCTCTTTGCCCACTTGACATACTGATTAAAGTAGTCTTCTAATAGTTCAGGGGTCGGTATCAGTTTAGGTTTAGGCATTCTTATACTCATTCAACAATTCGCAAAGCTGAATAAAGGTTATGTTTTGAATAGGGCTTGATTTAATTGCTGGGTCTATTCCTTTTGAGTTAAGGAATTGTTCAGGTGATAGTGCATTTACTTTCTTAGACCAATCCAATACATCGGGGAATCCGTCTGTAATCTCTTTCTTTAGCTTTTCGTTCTCTGCCTTTAATTGAGTTAACTCGTCTTTTGCAAATGATTCTTTTACTTCCGGTTCTTCTTGCTGTGTTACTTTCTTTGGTCGTGCCATGATGTTTTATTATTAATTGTTTAATTACCGTTTATCCATAAATAGAAAACTCCAAAGGTTATAAATGCAGTTACTATCGTTAGGATTATGTTCTTTGTGTTTGTGTTAATGTTGTATGCTCTCATATAGTTCATCCATTAAAGTTTGTTTTCTTTTTACTATGTCGTTTAGTTCCTCAATATCTACACCGTTATAAGCAGTAACTCCCCAAAGGTGCTTAACCCCACTTGATGTTAAGGTGTATTCTTGTTGTTGGTTTTCTCGGTGTTTCATCCACACTACCTCTGTAGGTATTTGATATACTTTCTTTCCGGTTGCTAAGTGCCAATATCCAAACCATTGACCAGGTTCATAACCTAATCTATGGATAACGTCCGGTGCTGAATGATTGAATAGGATTGAATTAACCTCTGTTTCTGCATTACGTTTGCCGTAGGTATGAAAACTCTCCTGATTGAATCCCATTGCTTGATGAAAGACTGAGTTTGCTATTGGTTTATGCCTCAATAGATTTGCCTCTGTCATTTCGGTATCTCTGTAACTATGATGATACTCCCCTTTAGGCATTGGGCTATTAGCTTTTACCATTATGTGATTAGGGTGTCCGTCTTGGATTATCATGTTAGGGTAAAAGTCATAGTTCTCATTATACATTTTGACTAATTCTTTTGCATCTAACCAGTTTTGTAGTTTATACATCGCACCGGCTGGATGGATATACTGACCACCTGATAACCTTAAATAGCTACCGGCCATATCATACCCCTCATTGATTAAGTTTTCGTAGTAGTCTAACCAACTGTCATCTATTGGGAATGAATCTGATTCTAAAGTAATGAAGTACGGAGTGATAATGCTTTTAAAGTTCTCAATTAAATAATCAAAGCCTAATCCATGTGATTGCATTAGTTCAGTAGGGTAAGATACTATAATGATGTTTGGGTCATTAGGGATTAAGTCTACCCCCTCTCCGTTTGAATTGTCAACTATTAGTATATCAACTTCGTGCTTGCCTTTATGCTTTTGTATTTGATGAACACAATAAGCAGTCATTTTACCAGTTTTAAAATGCGGAATGAGGATTGAGAATTTCATTGAAAGTGAATTAAATTACTGTTTTTAAACTCCCCGAACTCTTGACAATTAGAAAGGTACTTACTTAAATCACATTCTTTCATAGCATTATATCTTTCTCCTTTCGCCTCTAACCTACTTTTTAAATGTTCGTAGTTATCTTTTGCCCATTTTACCCAACCTTCATTAGTTGCTCCACGATCTGACGGGTTATCTACTAATTTTAAATACTGATTGAAGTAAACAAGTTCCTTAATGTCATTATAAACATTAGACTTAAACTCATCTGTAGAATCTTTTTCAGTATCTGCCATTTGAAATAAGACTGAAGGGCAAAGGTTCCTATCCCCTATCACCTCCTCATGTATGCGTCCTGACCACTGTAACCGGCCTTTATGATATAGCCTAGTCCATTGGTGAGGGTCGGTAGCATGGTTAAAGTTAAAGCAGTTATAGTTCCCTTTTAAAAGTTCTATCTTCATGTTTGCCTCTACCACTTCTGAAACATTCATATACAAAATTAAATCATTTTTGGCAAAACTAGCAATATTATTTAAAGTATGTCCAAATCCATGTTCAAAAATGAAGTTGAAAGGTAAGGGGATAGTGCGGTAAGGTGTGCCGGTGTTTGCATAGATTGAGTTTATCTCTTTGCTATCCTCTTGGAACACGCATAGGTCACCTACTACCACATCATTGACAAGTCCTTCAAAGGAACTGAGGACATTGTCTACCGTTCTTTTTAAGGCTATCGGGTTGCCTTGTGTCATTGTTATGAGGGTTATCATGGCTTTTTATATACTTGTACGTTTCTGTTAAAGTGTCCGTCTACTACAAATCCTTTTGATTCCATCATTTGCTTTAACCCTTCGTGTGACCACACACAATGGTGACCAGCCAACGGATTAATATAATCGTCTGCTAAGGTTAACCAATCAGTAAAAGAAGTCTCTATCATTATCTTTGCACCTGAGTTCATAGAGTTAAAGATTAAATCCATTTCCTCAAAAGGTTCATGCAGGTGTTCTATTACCTCTACCATTGTTACCATGTCATAACCTGAAAGTAACTCTGAATACATATGGTTGAACTTGTCGTACCCATAGGCACTTATCCCGTTCTCTCTAAGGAACTGAACTAACATTCCATTCCCACAACCAAAGTCTAAAAGATTCCCGCCTTCAGGTAGTAACTGTTTTATCCTTTCTAATCTAATAGGGTTTTCAAGGGTGTTTCTTCCCTCCTCATGGCCTCCCCCTATCATATTGGATTGGTCAATAGGTTCACAAAATATGACCCCGTTATCGTCTTGCCAGTACTCTGACATCTTTTTTAATCCTAATGATTTGTGTTTGTTTAATTTGAATGACATATTTATTTTGTTTGTTGTTGCGGTTTTTCAGCATCCCGAATGTGAATCGGTAGCCCTTGTTTGGGTTGCACTATTATTCTTACTTTCGCCATTCAATGACAAATATAAGCATTTTTTGAATTGTGTATCATTATGGGTTACATAATATTCTCCCCCCTGGGGGATAACATTCGGAGCGTGTACGAATTGTTCTAATATCCTTTTTACTTTTAACTGTTCTGCAATAGCAAAGGCCATTGACTGACCTCCTATGAATAGCCTACACCCTGCAATGTACTGAGCCATTTCATAAAAGTCTTTTACCTTTAAATGTTTAATGTTTGGATTGTGGATTGTAAGCTGAGTAAACTCCTTTTCAGTTCCGACAAAGTGAACATTAGGCAAGTCCATTAAAACTGAATAGTCTACCATTAAGTTATTATACCGGCTGGTTCTGTTTACTATTATCATATCATTTTTGATCGGTTCAACTGTAATTGACTTTTCAAATAGGTTAGGCCTTAATTCAGGATAACTATTCCCATACCACAAAGCAATATTACCACTCGATAGATTACGGTAGTCCTTTCTGAACTTGTCAAGGTCATAATCTATTATAGGAGTGGATTCATTGTTTACCGCTATGACATTTTTAATGTAGGGTTGGTTATCTAAAAGAGGATATAGCATATCATACATAGCTTGATTCATCATTACATTGCCTAAAGGGTGTTGTTCTGAAGTGAAGTTGCTAGATACATTAAGCCTAATAAATAAAGTCGCTACTGAGTTTCTGTCAGCGCAAATCTGTTTAATTGAGGGTAACGCATAGATAGCGTCGCCTGCGTTTCCACTGTGAGCGAAAGTTATTGTTTCCATATTTGATACATTGTTTTGTAATAGGTTATATTATCCCCTCCGCAGGTCTTACAGTACTTTACTATCTCGTTGTTCTGTCTTCTTACCTCGTCTATCCTTGCTCTATGTTTAACGTGCAAAGTAGTAGTAGTAAGGTAGTGTTCATACTCCTCCATAGCAGGGGTTAAAAACTCTTTTTGTTCAGGGGTTAAGACCATAAATATTTACTTACTAATCTAGCACAAAGATAAGGCAATAAAGCATATAGATAGTTATGGAGTATTAGGGCGGTGCTTATCCCTAGCCAAAGAGATAAGCAGACCCCGCAACTAAAAGGCCTCATTGGTTTCTCAAATATCTCCATATATCCGTGTTCAATGGCATAGGACAGACCTACTATCCATAAGACTAAGTATAGATTCATAACTTTTTAATTTCGCCCTTTAATTTTTCTATTCTACTTGCACACAATTCAATAATTTCTTTTTCATCTTCTTTATCGCCTAGTTTTACATCTTGATAAGGTGAACAATTAGTGAAAGCACTTATTAAATTATTATATCTACTTATTCGGTAGTGAAGTGATTGTGCTTTATTATATATTTCGTCTTCCATATTATTTATTGATTAAATTTATTATTGATTCGTACCTTAATTGATTTACTTTCTTTATGTCATAATATTCCCGAACATATCCGTTTAATGCTTTGCCCATCATTTGACCCTTTTTAGGATTCTTAATTAAATCTTTGATTCTATTTGTCCAGCCATCACTTGTATAGACTAAGCCATGACTTATAAACTCTTTGTAGGGTTCTACATTTGAACAGATAATAGGCAAACTGAATGCACCTGCCTCGAGGACTTTTAAGTTTGATTTGCACCTAGTGAATAAATCATCATACAAAGGGGCTAACATTAAATCACAATGGTTATACCCATAAGCATAGTTATAAATATCTAACTCCTCAACTTTCAGAAAATGATTCTCCGGTAGTTTGCCTCCACTTGTAAAGATAGTAGTGATGTAATCCCAATACTTCTTAGATTCACCTTTCTTTGAATAACCCTCTACTAAAAGATTATAGTTCTTTTGACCTAGTAATTTGAATAAAGGGTTGTAAAGTAGTTCTACGTCTTTGTGGTGGTTTGCCCCTGCTATATACCCTATCGTATAACGGTCTTTCTTTTGCTTGTCAGGAGTGAACTGAGGTTGGTTAAAGTCAATAGCATTAGATACATATTGAAATTTATGTCCTATTATATCTCCATAGTCTTTCTCTAATTTACATTGTAAAAACTCACTTGCGCACCATACCAAATCAGCAAGCTGGATTGTTTCTTTTATCCTATCCTCTATTATTGGGGTATCAAAACCATCATTACCCATATGCCAGTCAGGCAATTCAATCCAATCGTCTAAGTCTAAAATGATTTTAACCCCTGCATCTTTTGCCCTTTTTAAGTAGTTTTCAGGTTGTTTGCTTAACCGGTTTAAAACAATAATGTCGTAAATAGTGGGCGGGTGTTCATAAGTAAATCCATTCTGAACTGTTATCTGTAAATCTTTATGGTCAGTACCTAAGTTTGAAAAAGGTATCTCTAAGCGGTGATAGTCCACCCCTGAAGTATTCTTAGAATCGAATAAAACACAGACTTTAATCATGATTCTTGCGCCCATTGGTTAAGATACGTTTTATATTCTTTGAGTGCATAACGAACGGAGAAGTAAGGTATGCCAACTGCCCTCGATAGTTCCTTTGTGTTTTTATATTTAGTTCTTTCAATAGCCAATTTTGCATGGTAAAAGTGTGGGTTCTTTTGATTAAGTGAATCCTGAAGGACTTTGTTTGAGATTGTTTCTCCTATTACTATATCGTCTGTATCTTGACTTATCACATTTAGTTCTAAATGATTCTCAATACTGACATAAACAATTCCGTTGTTGAACTTTTTATTAAATGATCGGTTACGGTTGTAATGATGAGGGTCTGTTTGAAACCTCATTATCTGAAGTGACCAGGGGAGCAAATATCCTTTTTCTATTATGTTCATTAATTTATCTTTTGGGTATTCTAAAAGTATCAATATCACTTCACTTCTAAGGTCTTCTGAATTTTCTTTGCCGTATTTAATGCACATAGAACGGTATAATTTATTCTCATATAATTCAGATATTGCCTTGTCTATCATTTCCTAATACTTTGAGGGTAGTGGTCTTTACCTTTTGTTATTAATCTTTCTCGCCTCATTATTTAATCTTTGGTTGGCTCAACAATGAATTATAAAAATATTTCCAATAATCATTCCCTTGAATAGAACATTCCCATATAAATGCAGACCGTAATGCATCAAATTTGTTTAGTACTAAATTATTATGAAGCGCAGGATTGGTGTTCTCAATTGACTGAGTCCTGTATGGCTCTGGCAATTTTTCTAAATGTGATATTATTGTTCCTTTCATTTCAATTGATTTAATTTTTGCTTATAGGTTGACTTTAGTTCGATAATGTCGGGAATTGACAGTTGCAAAGGTTGTCTTCTCTGACTTCCTAAATATGTATATCTTGACTCTCCGATTCGTTTTAATAAACCTATAGAGTATTCTTGAATATTGCCGTGGTTATGCTGATTGCAATTGATACATTGACTATGACAGTTATCCTCATTGAATCTGAGATTAGGGTAAGCACCCACACTATAAAAATGTCCAGCATCTACTTTTCCAGTGATCGGTTTTAGGCATGAAATACACGGCTGACCCTTATCCCTTTCCCGAATGAATGAATTAAATATTACTTGCAATTCCTTTAAATGAACTGATTTTGTTTTTATCCCTTCTAACTTTGCCTTGTTTACTTTCCGGATAGACTTGTTATTTTGCTCTGAGGCATACTTTGAGGCACAATAGAACCCGCAAACACGTTGCAAAGAATTAGAGGGCTTAAACTCAACCTTACACACTCTACACGTTTTTTGTTTAATAGCAACAGTCATATCTTATTCTGTGAATGTTCATCATCTACGGGGAAACGGTCTGACCTTGATTCTCTAATTACCTTCATTACTTCATCTTGGTTAAATACAAGTTCTCCGTTTAACATTGTAAATACTTTAGTCTTTTTTGATTTCTTGATGAAAGACACCTCCCCCTCACTTGCTTTCTGAACATTTAAGTTCTTATCTGTTACTTGGATTGGTTTAGGCATGGCTAATATTGATAAAAGTTAGGTACTATTAATCGGTTACAAAATGCTCTTTTAGACTTCTCATATGAGTGTTTGCAGATAAGATACCCGAATATCCTAAATGATTCTTGTTGCCTCAGTTTCTTTAATATTCTTTCGGTCATATCAATTATCTGAAAATCTTACTTTCCTTCCTTCGTGACTTTCCCATTCGCCTAAATCGTATATAGTGACTTCTAAGTTAGTTTGAGATTGGGCAAATGACAGCATATCTACTGAGGTATAACAGTTGGCATCACGTTTGAAAACAACTCTAAGCACCCATAACAGAAAGGCAACTGCCAGGGATAGAATTACTATGATTATTATTGCTATGGTCATAACTGTTTGACAAATTTACACTTTTTTTGATTTATTTTTACTTTTGGGGTGTTTTTTTAGTTTCGGTCTCTGTCTGAAATAAACCTAACATCCCCTTGTAAATACTTTATAGCATCCCATAAGTTATCTAAGGCTATCGTTCCTAATGGTAGCAAATTACCTTTCCCATCTTTGACCCCTGATAAGTAAATTGCGATTGATACAAGAGATTGTGTGTCTATTTGTTTCCGTTCTTGTTGCGGTTGTTTATCTTTATTTTCCATATTCTTTTCCTTTAATTGGTTTAAACTTTATTACTTTGGTTGTTCATAGGTATCGGTGAAGTAGGTTTCAAATGTCTCATGCTTAAATCCGATCATTGGGTGAGTTAGCCTTGATTCATTGAAAGTGCTAAAATGTTGCTGATATTCGAGTTCAAGGAGTTGCTCAACCCTATGCCTTATTGACCTTAAATCATTATCAATTTCACCCTCTCTTGCTAATTCAATTATTTCAAGGACTTTTTGTACGGCTGTTTTCTCTTTCATGGTGCGTATTTTTTAAGATATTGTTTACCTACATTGAGTGTATTTACTCCATATCGAACAATTGCAGCAGCCATTATAACATTAGGTTGCTTTAGTAGTTTTTTAAATAGCTTCTCTTTCATGGTGTGGGGTTATTTAACTTTTTTAAGTGTTTCTTCTGCTACAAGTGCCGAACATTCAGAATCCCATCCTATAGACGTTCTCTTACTAATAATCAATTTCATGCTATCGGTGAGTAAATTCTTTTCATCCTCCAACTCCTTAATCCTTTTTTGAATGTCGGAGGTATAAATATCCATACATTGAATGACTTGTTCGGTATCCATCAGTTCTCCATTTGGCTCAACTGAATTGATTATTTGCAGTTTTTTCTCGTTGCTCATATTATTGTTGGTTATTGTTTGATTTACTGTTGTTCTATTGCTTTAATAACTCCCTTGTAGAAGGTGATGCGCTCATCTAACGAGCCTACAAAATTTACATCTCCATCATTATTCAATTCCAGTTCATAAATGATTGATTGACATTCTAAGATTGCACATTGCTTGGCTCTTTTTATAAAGAACTCAAGTACATATTCCGATGAATTGTTGCACAATAAAACTAAATACTTGTCAACTATATACTTTGCTTTTTCTTCTTCTTTGGTCATGGCTTTAAAAGTTTAGGCTGAGTAATTGTAAACACTTTAACCTCTGAAATAAGGGCGTTACTTAAATTCAAAGTCTCTACGTATCGGACAGTTGAGGAGTCTATAACTATGAATTTAAAGCTAGATTCACTTTTGTAAATTTTGGAATTAGGAAATGCATCACGAACATTTTGTAAGCATTTGTCACTATCCATTGCACCACCGCAACTGCTCAACACTATCAAGCAGATTGCTATTATTAATTTTTTCATTTTTAAATTGTTGTTTCTTTTTATTGATTTACTTCAAATTGTTTCAAATATTCCTTTACTATCTCTTTTACTTTTGGCTCTTGACTTATTGGGCCTCGGATGGAATAGACCTTTGTTTCTTCATTGTACATTCTCTTTCGGCCGGAGCGTGGGGTCTTAGTCTTTTTTTGGGTCATTTTAAAAGGTCGCTATTTTCATGGATGTTGCCGATGATTTCAAGTTTATCCAAATAAGTACTTTCCCCGTCTCCTGACTGAGCGCAACTCATTATATCTCTGTAATACTTGCCGTTTAAAAAGTAAAAACAAGCCCCTTGATTATTCCATTTAGTTTCTGCAATAAAAGTTCCTTCGTTTCTGTCAATGGACACTATATCACCTTCATAAATCTCTTTTCCGTTCTTATCCTTGAGGCCGGTGAATTGCATTACTTTATCAGTAGTTTCAGGTATTACATTTGATAGCCAACAAGCATTACCCCTCCTATTAACCCAATCAGGTGAAATCATTTGTTCCCCATCCCACGCTCTAAATTTAATTACTCTGTTCATATTCTTTTAAATTGGTTCAGCAAAGATATTACTTTATTTTACTTTTGTATACTTTTGACTATTTATTTTTACCTTTTTTGTTAAGGTGTTGATTTACTTTTTATTAAAGTTTCTTCTATAAACCTTTCATGCTTTTCGTACTCTTGCCTGAACACCTTTTGAGTAGCAATTAAGTCCTGAACCATATTCAATGAATGAATCACAGTAGTGTGATCGTAGTTACCAATTGTGAACCCTAAGTTTTTAAGCGATTCACTACTATATTTGCGCATGAGTGTATAGTAGATACCCCTCGCCTCGATTAAAGCCCTCTTACGGCATCTAGTACACAAATCAATACCATATACCCCCTCTATGTAATTCTTTAAAGACTGGGCAAAAGTTTCTGTATCCTTGTTATCTTCAAAGTATTCTGTCTTAATCTGCTTTGTCAAGGCAATTATTTTCATATTCAATCTCTGTTCATTACTCTTTTTAAGGTGAACAATGTTGTCATACTTCTTTTTTAGGTCGTTATACTTCTTTGTAAGGATAGTTAAACGGTCTTCATAAGGCCTTACTTGGTTATACCCTGCTTTATTTATTCTTTCGTTTGCGGTTGTCATTTTATCAATTGTTTAATGTATTTTCAGCTAATTCACATAACCATTTTTCAAGGTTTTTATATTCTTCTGTCCCTTGCTCATACTCACATTGCAGACCTCCGAAGTATCGGTATTGGCCTTTGAACTCCTCTTTTACAACTGTATCAGCGATAGTATAAGAAAAGTTAAAGTATCTGTTTTGTATGAAAACTGTATTACTACCTAGTTTATCAATACGATATTTGTTTAGTATTTCTGCCTTTTTCATTTTATTTTATCATTTATGTATTTCTCTAATTCGTTTCGGGTGGATTCATACTGTCCAATCCTCTACATTTTGTTGCTCAAATAAGGCAAGGCCTAAATAATCTCTTTCGTTAAATAGATACCTTCTGGACTTAGGCGATAACTTAAATTCTAATTCGCCAGGAACTCCGACAATCTTTTGCCTTCTTACTTTCTTTACTGACAAAGTGCAAACCGGATTAGTCGGGTCTTCGCCTCTGTATGGTCTATGGTAAAACATAATGTTATCCATTTTATTATTCCACATAGGACCGCCGGCCAGATCGAAAACGTCAGGACATTTATAATTCCCTTTGTCATCCTTTTGCATTGCCTTCGGGTGCGCTACTATCACAAACATTTGATTATTGGTCATTACAAATCTTGAGAATGATGAAATTGTAATATCCAAATATCTATCATCTCTACCGCCTGAACTTGCATAATCATTCGACATTTGATTGAAAGGGTCAACAATGCACCCCTGCACCCCTTCTTTGATAATAAGCTCTAAGAATCGTTCCTGAATGTATTCCGGTGTAGGTGATACGTCCTTCGGGTAAACAAAAAAGAAGTGTTTGCTGATATGGTCGTATATCCTTGCATAATCTTCCCGACTTGGGCGGTGTGGATTCTCAGGTACGCAATTTTGACCAAACCACATTTCAACAAGGTCATGATAAAACTCATGCGCAGGGCAGTCTTCTGGTACAAACAAAGCATACTTAGTGCCTCGTTTTATTGTCTGCAATAGCATCAAATATTTTAACAGAGTAGATTTTCCATAGTTTCCTATTCCTGAAAGTAATGTTATCTCTCCTACTTTCCATTTAAAATGTTGGTCCAATTCAGGGATATAAGTAGATAGCGCGCTCTCGTAACCGTTATCATAAATTGAAAGTGCATCACTTTTTACATCCTCTCCGAATATTACGTCTTTAGGTTTTACTTCCAAATCGTAAATTGATTCATCAATTACAAATTCCTTTCGGGTGGTCCGGTCAACTAATATCTCTTTCTCGAAATTAACCGTTCCGAATTGCGCTTGGTTTGCCCTGTATGCGCTTTTAATTGTCCGTAGTGCCTCTGAGGCGGTGAAGGTATTATCATTACCTAAAATGCTACCGTTTATCTCTATTTCGCATTCGTATTCCTCTAAACCAAATCGACAACAAGCTGAGGCAAGTTTGAAAATAAATAGATTTCTTTCTCCGGTCCTGAAGGCATCCCCTTTGTTTGCTAACCATTTTAAAATCTTTCCGAATGTGTCGCTATCATCCCTGACTATCTCTTTCGCCTTCTCAATTACTTTAAACTTGGTGAATGGTTTTGCCTTCGCATTGATTAGGATATTCGGGTCTGAACTTTCATAACAAACTCTTGAAACGTTTATACCTGACTTATCCGTTTCAGGGAATAACTCTTGAAGGGATTGAAAATGCTCACGGTGTTTGGTCGGGTCGGCAATTTTTACAAGTGCCTTAACACCGTTACCGGAAGGACTTATCCAACTTGCATAGATAAAATCATTTTGCATCATGTGAGTTTTAAATTCCTCAACATGGTCAATGTCATCAAAATCCAATACGATAAATCCTGAATGTTCGATTATATCAGCATCTTTTCGGTCCGCATTGAACTTACCTGAGAAGCAAACAGAGGGTAGGTGCGCCTTCATTTTTTGACGTTTCTCTTTGTCGATAGTTCCACGCAATTCAAATACCGGAACTAAACTTTTACCAGACTTTACCCTTTCAAGTGCTTGGTCAACCGAAATATAGTGCGGTTTCTTGGAATATATATTTTCAAAAATTGTTACCATTAATTCCAGGGGTTAGTTACTATTGCTATTGGTTTAGGTTCTGTTGGTGGTGGTCCGGTCCTTGCGGTTGAACCTACAGACTGATTCAGGTATGATTCAAACTTAGTACCGAATAATGTGTCAGGCCTTAAAAAGGCTTTCATCTTACTATCACCGGACCACTCTTTTACTTTCGTGTCAATTACCTTTTTGAAGTCATCGACTGAATATCCTTCTTTGATTCTTGCATTGATATGGGCCTTAGTATTTTTTGTTGTATCCTTAAATTCAGAAGTACAAGCAACATTGAGATAATTTATTATCTCTGTTATAGGTTGTAAGTTACTAGTTATACGTTTTATATTATTACCCCGTTGAGGTACAGTTGTATCCCCCGTTGAGGTATCGTTGAGGTACAGTTGCGGTTCGGATTGAGGTACAGTTGAGGTGTCTTTTAATACCTCAAGTCTAACTAAAGGAGCTTTCCAATTGTTTACTCCTTTTTTATATTCTATCAACCCCCAATCCATTAAATCAGATAGGCAGTTGTAATATGTTTTTTTGCTCGAAATACATGAACCTGTCATAGACAAATCAAAAGGCATTTTAAACCATTCAATCCAATTATTCCTATTATTTTGATTTACCATAAAGATATACAAACTAATATGATGTGCCTTTATATTTTTATCTTGATTATCAAAAACCCATGAATAAAAACCCTTTATTTGCTCGAATCCGTTAATCCTCATATCCTATCCTTTTAGTTTTTTAAGTTCATCAATCCTATCAATAACCGCCTGAGCGGTCTTATCGTTCATTATTAATTCATTGTAGGCCCATTCTAACCAGTTTAGATCGGTTATCTTTGAAATAGGTATATCCTTATACTTTCCGAAATAAAAGGCCGGTTCAGCATAAGAAACGAACTTAATATATTTGTTTGTGATATTGCAAATGGCCTTCATGTGAGGTCCTGAGTTCTCTAATCGAAAGTCCGACTTATTACAACACTTGCAAATAATAATGTCTGTCATAATGTTAAAATATAAAAGCCGGCAATTGAAAAGTGGGCTGAAGGGGATATGTTAACCCCAACACTTGACAACAACCGGCTTGAATTTTAGAATTAATTTTTAACATACATATTTTAATTTCAGCATTACAATATTCGGGATTATTTTTGACTTTACAAAAGATTATTTTTACTATTTTTCAAAAGAGGCTGTATAATCCTCGATTGATTTAAATATCTGATAAGCGACTTGAGGGACTATTGCGTTACCGTATGCCTTTATACTTTCTTTTGCCCACTCTGAAAAGGTGATGTTATCCAACCCCCCGGGAATCCCATCATTTGCTCTACGAATAGGGGATTCAGTGGGCCATCCACCATCATTGAAAGCTCTATACTCTTTCCTATCTCCAGCCGTCTTTTTACTGAATTGTCCTTCGGGCCTCCCCTGTCCCTGTTGTCTGATGCAGTTGGTGTTGGTAGCATTTTTGTTGCTATCCTTCTCATTATTCGCCCTCCTTTGTCTAATCTCTTTAGGCTTTCCCAATTCGTATTGTAATCGTGAATCTCTCCGGCTGTTGGAGTAGGCAACAAACCAGACTCTATCTCTCCTATGTGGAGCGTTGACGGCACAAGCTGGAAGTACATACGGGAATACTTCGTACCCCTCAGCTTCCAAATCAGCCTGCACTTCATCGAATACCAACCCTCCTGACCAATTAATAAGGCCGAAAACGTTTTCACCCACGACCCAACTTGGTCGAATTTCTCTAATTGCTCTAAGCATTTCAGGCCATAAGTGGCGGTCATCTTCTTTTCCCTTTCGTTTACCGGCAAGGCTGTAGGGTTGGCAAGGTCACGGGAACCCACCGACGAGAACAATGTCATTTGTCCTCCAGTGGGTTCCTTTTCGTTTTGTAAGTTCTGCATTTATTATGTCGTATGTGAGTGTTTTTATATCATCGTGGTGATAAGCATCAGGCCAGTAGTGTTTCAATATCTTTTGTCCGAAAGGATTTATTTCGCATGAGACAATATTCTCCCATCCCATCCATTCAGAGGCAAGTTCAAAACCACCAATACCACTAAAAAGGCTAACTAACTGCACGTTTCCTCCCTCTTGTAAATTGGTTATTATGGGGAGAATAAAGTCTTGTATGTTCAGATTTTGGCAAACATTCAAGATTTGAAATGTTGTTATTTGCCTTGTCCTCGTCTATATGGTGAATATCATATCCGGTTGGTATCTTACCTTTTTCTTTCTCCCAAACGTATCGGTGCATCAATCCTCTGCATCCAATAGTTAATGAATAATACCCAGTGTTTCTAAGTGTAAACTTTTTACCATCGTAAATCTGATAAGGTCTAAAATTAACCCCTCTTAAAGTGAACCCTCTCCCCTCAAAAGCTTTATATACACATTGCCTTGTTACACCTAATTCTTTGCCGACTTGATCTAATGACAGCCCTGATAGATATAAATCATAGGCTAAATCAAATTTTGTATCTTTTTTCCGTCCCATTATGTTTACAAATGTATATACTATTTTTGACAATTAAACACTTTTGTTTACTTATTTTGATTATTTTTCAATTATCTACCTGTTTAATTGGTAATCAATTTGTCATAAAGTTTTACCGCCTTGTTTCTTTCTGATTGAGGCAGTTTGTGAACGGCATAGTAGTAAGGGTTGCCATACTTGTTTTTATCTTTTACAAGGGTTGTTTGGATGCTTAAACCGTACTTAGTTTTAAGTTCTGATAAACGGGTTCTGAATCCTGGCCATTGAATTGTTAAGGATGAAACGCTCTCCCTTCTTATTAGCTTGAAAAGAACTTCGCTGATGTTTGATGTTGGCTTTTTCATTGTGTTATTTGGGTTGTATTGTAGTAGGTTGTTTGCATGGGTTATTTAGCATTTACTAAATTATTTTGTTCTTCCAATTCATCAGCGATATTCCGTAGGTCTTGGATTAAATCTACATCGACTAACCCTTTTGTATTTGTAACGTCTACAACAATAGTAGCACTAGCAGTTTCAACTTTAAGTTCTATTATTGTTGATGCTGAATTTCTTGACCTTCCGTAATGTTTTATTTCAATGTTCATGGTGTATTTATTTAAATTGTTTGTCCGTTTATTGTTTATGTGGTAGGAAGGGGGTTATTTTAAAAGTTCGCTATTTTCATGAATGTTCCCGATGATTTCATCATATTCATCCATGTATAACGGGTATAATCTTTCAGGGTTATTTATAGAATATGTGTAAAATCCATTCTTATGCCACACAATTACTTCATGGAAACACCCTTGTCTACCAATAATATCACCTTCGTATGTATCATTGCCTTTTCCGTTCTTATCCTTGAAGCCGGTGAATTGGCCCTCAGTACCTTTTAGGCATGAGGTGTAAAGAAAATCTGTATTCTCAACTTGTATTCGGGGTATTTCATTAATGTAAACAAGGCATCCATATACCCAACTGCAATTAGACATATCGTCTTTTAATGCTCTAAATTTTATCTCTCTGTTCATATTTGATTTTTAATTATTTTGGCTTAATTGTTTAAAGTTATTTTCTGTTTATCCCCTAAGTAGAAAAAAGAGTTTGTTGTCGAAAGGTGAAGTGATTGCCTCCACGCTTCATAAGAGGTTATTTGCTGACTTGGATAAACTGTTGTTGACGGTTTTATATCCCTTGCCATTGATAAGGTCATACGGTCTTTTAAAAGGACTGATTGAATTAATCCGTTAAAGAATGTTTTTATTTTGGCGGTTGGTTTATAGTCTTGAATGTTCATGGTTAATCTTCTAAAATGGTGCAAGCAGTTCTTATCACATCAGATATGTATAGTTTTTCATCCTCAGTTTTGCAATCCTTTTGGATTATCATTAATTGAGTGTGCATGTAGTTTGCCGACTTCGCTAATTTCTTAACATCATTATCTATCTGCATATCATTATTAAGGGCGTTGTTGCCTAGTATTTTTTTTAGTTGTTCTTTCATGGTTAAAGGGTGTTAATCATTGCTTAGAGTTATTGTGCCTTTGACTTCATAAAACTCATCATTTGCTAACGGGTTAAATCCTATTAATCCATCTAATTCTAGATATGATTTTACGCCTGATACATACTTAAACATAGGACTTTCATCTTCGTCAAGTTCTACAAATTCAAGTATTGTTGAGCCTTCTTCATTTGGAATATCAGAATACAGTTTGCCTACTTTAAGGTCATTTCTATAAATCGGCTCTTTGTTAATTATACTTTTCATTTTATTGGTTGGTTAATTGATTCTTTCAAAAACGTGAACGACATAATTATGGTCAGCAGACATAGAAGTCCCGATAAACTTTCTTTCAGTACCCATGTCATACCAAATTTCTTGACCTATTTGGAATACTTCAAAGGTTCTTTCTTCTTTCGCCTCGTCTGTATCTACTAAAGCCCAAAGTTTAAGTTCATCATTTTGGAATGATACTGAAAGGACTTCTGAATTATGTGGCATAGTTATAGTCCACAACCCGTGACTAGGTAGCCCATATTTATAAATTACTCTTTTCATTTTTAATCGTGTTTATTTTAAAATTATTGTTGTTTTTTACCCTTCCAAATACTTCTTAGACCTAAGAGAAAGAGTATTATTAAGGTTGTTGCTATGTATTCCATTATCTGAAGTTTTGCATTTCTGCTTTAAGTTTTGATAAAATAGTTCTTGAAAAATCTAATTGATGGGTGCAAGTCCTATTGATCCGGTCAGACCAATCAACTAAATACTGATAATCCTTACAAAGTGAATCCAGGTACTTGTTAATTGTTGATGCACTAACTTTAGTATTCTGCTTTATTGCATCTATAAATCCACTTTCAAAGACTGCATTATAGTGATACTTTGCATCTGCCACCATCTTGCCTGACAAGGCCATATACCCCTCTATTTTCTGAGAACGTTCAACTATTGCAGTCCCGTTATCAGCGTCATAAGGTTGCTCAAAGAATGCTTGAATCTCTATCAAGTTATCTTGAATCAATTCGAGGGGCATGATGTTACTTGCTTTGTACATTACTTTTCAGCTTATTTTTAATTTGTTGGTCGACATAGAAAGCAGGGAGTTGCTCTTGTTTGGTTTCAGCAATCAATTGCTTCTCCCTTATTTCCATGAATATTTTTTTAGATTGCCCCATGATTAAAACGGTAAGTCGTCAGATTCATCCTGAGTTAATCCCATATTGTTGATATGGCTTTCATGTGGTGCAATCATTTTCTTATATTCTTCGCTTGATTTCACCTTGTCTTTAATGAAGTCCGGCAATGAATTGAATAGCGCATCACTGAAGTTGTCAAATTCAAGCAACATAGTTTGATTTATTTGGTCAGGGCAAACAACTCCTTTTGCCAACGGGGTCACACTGGATATGTTTTCATAGAACTTTGTTCCGTCCTTTGAAGGTTTGTGAATGATGTTAATCATGCAGGGAACACCGATTAATTTAGTAATGTCAAACTTTTCGGCTTGTGCTTCTGTGAAATCCATTCCCCTCCATGAGGCCAACATTTTGCGGAGGTTTGCCTTTTCATTCATTGAAAGGGTATATTCCTGACTGATAACCAAAGGTTGCTCCCCGTTTTCTTCTTTGAACACCTTTAATTCCAAAGGGAGTTCCCACCCGATACGGACTTTATTAAGACGCTTTGTTTCACCTTTGATAACTTCCTCTACTGTTCCGATTTGTAACATCTGATAGCATCTTGCTATGTAGTTACCCGCAGGGATTAATTCCCTCGGTTGCGATTTGTTTTCTGCATTAATTGCCATATTATTTTAAAATGAGTTTAATCCACTATTAAGGTCGTGCATATCATCACAACCCTTTGTTCTGCTTTCAAATTCTTTCAAACACTCTATATAGGTTCGGTCATTGTCGATAATGACATTATCACCTAGCCTTTCTTTGAAGTCAATTTCCAGACTTCTGTACTTTGCCAACCTTACTGATTCAGATAAGCAGTAGTCTGTAAGGTGTGCCTTCATTGCATCGGTAAGGTCTTTGATTGGCTGAGTAGCACCATGTAAGTGCAGTTGAATGTCTATAAACTCTATTTGACCATTAGTCTCAATGAATTTAATATCCATTCCGTTTACTTCACTACCGTATGTTAAAGATTGTATCATATTAAAGGTAAAAAGATTGATTGAAAAATTGGATGAAGATTTGCGGTGCGCAGTTCTTTTGCCTTCGCATCCTGCCACTCTTTTTTAGTTATCATTTCAGCAGAAAAGTTATCAGTAAACCATTCTACAAATTGAGTTTGAGTAACTACTAATGCTTTCCCTTTTCTTATGCAATAGACGTTTTTCATATGAATAAATGCTCGTCAGAGTTGTTTTCAAGTTTCCGTCTAATCAATTCGCTAACTGTAATTTTATACTTTTTAGCTTTTCTTAGTACCTTCTTTTTGAAAGTACTATCAGTCCTAAATTTTATTATTTCGTCTTTCATGGTACAAACTTAGTGTACCCAAATGAGACCACAAAATATATTTTCACAAATTAAGGTAAGTTGCTGATTGTTAAAGGCAAAGAAACTATATTGTAAGCCCTTTGCTTTTAATAATCCCGTGAATCCAATTTAAGTTTGGAGTGTTCTCAACAAACCTTTGGAAATAATGAACTATGACTTGAATAGTTAAAGGATAAAATTTTTGTTTTGAATTATGGAAATGTTTATTAATATAGTCAGCAGTCATGTGACTAAATGTTGGCACACCTTCGCAATCGCAATGTATATCATATTCATATCCGTAAACCTTTCCTTCAATCCTCATTCCTATATTAATCCACTCCTCGTGCCAAAATAAAGGCTCAAACTTACTATTCACAACTTGCCCTGCGAATGAATCATTAAGGTCTGTTGGTACATATATGGTTTGGTTATTGTGATAGCTTAAACGCCTTATTTTAGTCCATGTCATATATGAAGTTACACAATAGAAATTGCCTTTTTTAATCCAAAGGTTAAAAGTTGTCATTTCTTTTTTCATATTATATATATATTATTATTAATCATGTATATGACTTCGGTGAAACGGTAGGATAGAATGTAGAGTGCCTATCCTGAGAAGTCCAAAAAAAGACTAATCAGTTAGCACCCCACTTAACAGTTTACATGACTTACGGAGCCAACGTATAGTGTCAAATGTCCCTATCTCGATAAAAAGAATCGGTGTAAGCGACTTATCGGTTAATATCAACCTATCCCCATCTCGCTCAGTTGTAGTGCCAATGGTTGCCCTATGGAATCCCCTAGTAGGCAAGTTATTCATCTTCCGCTAGTGCAAAGCCCTCGGTTAGATATAGGGGCGGTGTTAAATGAAAAAAGCCCCGAAACGCGGCAACGTCTCAAAGGCTTTAGTAAGGTTTCCCTCATTTATCTTTTGGTGTGTTGCCGCACATTAAAATTTAACTTTGTATAAAGAACTAAGGCAAAAATAATACTTAATTCGATATTTACAAATTATTTTTTAAAGACTAACCCTAAAGTCAGTAAAATTATAAGACCACATACCCACCACGGGGTAAATTTAACCGGAATCTCTACTTTGGTATTGTGATTTACTGACACCGTTTTTATAACAGTATCTTTTTTAGTAATGGTTTGACTTACTATTTTATCTTTCCACTTGATAATTGTCATTGATTTAACCCCTCCCGTGTCAATTAAGAGTGTATCTACTTCATTGTGGAACTGTACTACTGTATCAACCCTAAACCCTCTTAAAGTATCGTATTTAATAATAGTGTCATTTTCAAACTTAATGCACCCCTTTTTAGTAGCTTGTTTGACATGGTAAGCGCATGAACATGAACTCAGAAATAGAATGATAAGAATGTATTTCATAACGGATCGGGTTCAAGGTCTTTCAAAGGTTCTTTATCCCTATCGTTCCATAACTGAACAATAAATGCACCAACACCAAACCAAAAGAATATACGGTTTTGAGTTATTGCAGGGATATTATAGAGAGCAAACATAGTCCCCAGCACCCCACTACCTAAGTAAGTGTATATTCGCCTTATCTTTCTTTTAGTAGCTTTTGATATTCTGAATTTTGCTTTTGCCATTATTTTTTTCTTTTAGTCCAAACTTTCTTTAATCGATGAATAATATAAGCACTTGTTACTGCGGTAAAAATACTGATAACACTGTGCAGTAACTCGCTTTTAAATGATAGGGTTTGCATGGTAATGCAACCTATTGAAATTCCTCCTATCTCCTCAAGATTCATGACTGTCCAAACATGGATGTCAAAAAACACTTCTTTCAGCATATCCTTAAGATAGTTTAGCATATACATATTTTAAAGCTGAATAAATTATCCCTATCAAAAGTCCCCAATACTCCCACATAGTAAATGAATGCGGGTCCGCCCAACATAACTTATAAATTGCATACAGATTGGCGCCTATACAGAAATCTAAAAACAATGCTTGCCATGAGTTGCGCTCTGATACTTTTCTTTCCCAATAAACAAGGGCAAAAAGTTCAAACACTAAAGCCCCGAAAAGAAAGATAATAGCGAATTGATTATCTTCACTCACTATCAACTTTGACATATTGGTCAATAGCCTGAGAACGCAAACTGCAATTATAAGATTAATTGGTTTTCTCATCGTGGTATTTTAACCGGCATTGGACCTCCCCACGCTGGTATTAAAACGGGGTCTAATTGGTCATAGTCCTCAATGATAATTTCAAACTGATGAACATAATCTGATGCCAGGGCTTTAACGTCCGTTGAAGGCGGTAAGTTGTCATCTGAAATCTCTCTTTTAGCAAATCCAATTGAATTTACAAGTATCTCATTTTTTGAGACTGAACTTAGTGTATCGAATACTCTCATTTTCTTTTTTTTAAATAGGTTAAATATATTGAACTTCTGAATTAATCTTAGTATAATTAGCTTTATGCAAGCAGTTATAATGGTGTATGTTAGCGACATTCATACTACTTTTTCTTTAGTCTTAAGCACATTAAAATAATATCAATCGTTATCTGAATACGTCTCATCATATATCTGCTAATTGAAAGTGCATACCGTCTTTTCTTGTCCATTTACCTCCCCACTCAAAACCCGCATCTGTAAAGCATTTTACAAATCCTTCGCTCAGTTTCGGTGTTACTCCTAATCCATTCTCAAAAGCATTTACATCAATAGCAATACCCCAACTATGCAAACTTAATGAATTTAATCCTCTTTTTTTACGGATATTGAAACACCCGTCAAAAGTCTTTAACTCATTTACAAATCCCCTTGATATTAGATTAGAAAAGGCTTGTTTTAAAGGCTCTACTATGTCTTTATTACAGTATAATCTTTTAGGGATTACACCTATTTCAAGTTCTGTAGGAACGTCCCAAACCGTCATATTTTTATGCAGTTCAGGTTGTCCGTATTTCGCTATGCAGTCTTTTGAAGTTACCATAATTAATATCTGTAAAGTGCTATTAACATTTGTTTATCAAAGTTAGGGGCAGTTGCGCTCGATGCAGTCAGGGTTATACCGGTCTGAATAGAAGTATAAGCCTTGTCGCTCAGTTCTGATATTGTTTGAGTGTCTATTTCCCTTGATGTATATCCTGAAGGTGCAGTCCAAACCTGACCACCTGCATAATCACCTACATAGCACAAAGCGTATTCATAATCCTGAACTGTTGTGAAGGATGCACTTGTTACGTTGTTACTTCCTGAACTTGTACCGGTTACTTGTTGTTCAAATGCGGTTATAGTTCCTGAATACTGAACATAAGACAATTCTAAACTCGCATCAAAGGCACTTGCACCAAATGTAATCACGTTGTTAGCGTTACCTACACAATTAATACAACTGTAAATAGACTGTTTGAACTGTGAACTATAATAAGCATCTAGTGTATAGGTATTACCGGCAGTATCTGTCAAACTGCTTACACTTGTTGCGCTATAAGTCCTTATCGCTATAAATACATGGTTTCCTGTTACTAAATTAAATGCCGGTGTTACTAATCCCAATTCAGGGGCTGATGCTGCAACACTATCAGAATTTACAAAGGTAAGATTTGATGCCGGAACGCTATTAGTAACCGATTGGTCTGTATAACTTGCTAATTCTACACCGCCTCCAAAATCACCGCTTAAAGTGTCTCCAGTTCCTGAGTTATAAGACCTTAACAAAGTGTCTCCGTTTGCCATAGCTGCTACTGTGAAATCCCAAACATTAGGGGCGAAAGATGCAACTGAACTAATAGCTAAATTACTGCCGTTCTTTTTAAATGAGTGACCTAAATTGGTCATGTCTACTGCCATATCAAAAGTCAATCTTATTGTGGTAGCGTTTATAGCTTCTGCCTCTGTTACAGTTGGTGCTGCTGATGCGGTTGTGTAATCAACATACTGTAAAGGTTGTACTGCAATAGCCCTGAACCCTTCGCCTGAAGATTCTGATACTGCTATTACTCTTACCGTAGTAGGTGCGTCTGCATTGGCAGTAGGGTCAAAATAATCTACATAAACCTTATCATATCCTTCATAGGTCATTTCACAACCTAACGCATTAGTAATAATTTCAAAGGATTTCCAGTCTGCTAAGTAATTATTAAAGATTGTACCTGCTGAACTATTTAAAACTACGGTATCATTTAATCTTAACTTGTAATTGCTAACAAATAAATTCATCCCCACTTGTGCAATTATTTTGTCTGTATCATCTAGCACCTGAACCATTACATTAGATTCATCTGTAGGCTCTGTACCGTTATAATCCATAAAGGTTACATCACCATAGACTTTCCATCTTTTCATTGCTGGATTAGCGGTGAAATCATCACAATCTACATACTGACTAGTCCCCTCTGTTCCACTTGCTACCAACCTTACATATAAATCAGGTGTAGGGTCTATGGGCTGCATGATATTTGTCTGAACTTTAAAGGTAGAGGATTCTGCTGCCGACCTTACTATATTTGCAGTATTAGCGTGAATAGATCGCGGGGTCAATTGTTCAAGTAAGTTAGTTCCTTCAAGTGGTACTGATACCGGAGGAACAATATCTACTGTCTGAATAGCTATTGAACTTACACCTGTGATAATATCTAATTGACTTGCACCGTGATACCCCTCATCCCTTCTCGTTACAATCAAAGTATCTGCATTGTAATAAAAGAATCTGAATGCACCACTATTACCTGACGCTCTTACCCCATAAGGCCCGATAGCATCTGACCTCCATCTATCCGTTCCAAACTGTCTTATAGGTATGCCGGTTTTGTGGTAAAAATTCATGTAGTTTACCTGCTTTCCTTTAAATCCTTCACAGTTAAAGCAAAGTAGTAAAATATCCCCGTCTGCCTGTACGTCCTGGAATGTATCTTGAACATCATTGCCGGCCTCCATATAATGAAGGACAGGGAATTGACCTCTATGACCTAAGTAACCTGCTGCACCCTCATCAGGTTGAGATGTAAGTCTTAATATATCCCAAAGTTTATCCCCTGTGGTCATATCATAAGCCCCTAAGTGTCTGAATGCCGTGGTAGTGGTTTCTTTGTTTTTTACAATAGCTATATTATCGTCAAATTTACAGTTAAATGCTGCGTTACCGGCCTCTATAATCTCATCATCTGAGGCAATAGGTTGTAAGGTACATACTGTTACCCATCCACTATAAACAGGGTTGTTTGACCCATCAAATGAAGTAATAGTCTTTTTTCTTAATATAGGGGTCTGTCCAGCTAGATAGGATGCTGAATAAATTTGCCAAATAGTGAAGTCTTCGTCTAGGAAATTACCAAAAAACAAACCTGATTCATTAATATAAACACCGGTGTATCTTATGCCTGAATTAGTCAACTCGACAATCTCTGTACTTACGTTAGGAGGATAGGTTGAGTTATCATCTAAGGTTGCGTAAGTTCTACCGTTTGACAATGTGCTAACCCATCCAAAATCAGAGTAACCCTGAGTATAATGGTCAACATCTATCTGAGCCATAAAGTTTCTTACATAAGTCCACGTTCCACTTGTTGTGATGTCGAACTCATGACCCATTATATAGAGTTTTAAAGGATTAGTATGATTTAAACTTACCCCATAAACTGCCGGAAACTGTTGTATAGTATCTACATAAGTCTTAGTATATGAAGGATAAGCAATGTTATAAATCTGAACCCTATTACAACCTATATCCCCAATCAATAAATCACCATTTGAATTGTCGTAACTTAAATGCGGTGTTTCAAGCCCTTTAGTAAGTCCGGTTGTATAATCTGAAAAACTAAACCTATCGTTTGCTACTACTGCCGTACTCTGATACCCTCCGGTCTGTCCTAATGTCCAAAGTAATTTACTACCGGCTGGATATTGTGGTGCAATGTTAAATCCTTGAACGTATTGGTTAGAACCTCCCGAAATAACTGCTAATACATTATTTGTCTGGTCAATTGCTATTGTTAATTTATCAGTAGGGAAGTCAGAGATAGTAAGAAGTCCTAATGTAATGTCTCCGTCTACTGGGTTTACCTCTCCTAACAACATCCCTTTCGTTCCGAAGTTATCACCTAGCATCCAAACACTATCCCATAACTCATGGTATGCAAGTTCACACGGTGCGGTAAATGCGGTAATATTTGATGTTAAAGCCCCTGAAGGGGTTGCACCGCTTATGTCAAAAGCATAAATTTCATCTAATGCTTCACACGCTAACCATAAATAATCATTTGAACACGCTAATCCTGAAGGTGTATTCGCTGAATTAGTACTTATTCCTATTGCATTAGGGTAGGTTATACCTGCTACTGCCGATTTAGAAGTTCCTGATGTTAATGCTAGTTGCGTTCCGTCTGATGTCTTTATTCCATATACCCAAGAATGACCATTACCAACGTCTACCCCTGCATAGAATACATAATCACCGTTAGGTGTTGCACAAACATACTCAGTTGATAAATTAGTATAGTTGCTTGACGGTGTAAAGTTCAAATAGTTTGCAGACTGAATATCTACCGCCCTGTCTACATACATTCCTATATTATTATTCCCTTCGTTAAAGGAATAACCCATATAGATTCTTGTTCCGGTTACTACGGTTCTTACTACCCTGGAATAACCTGCAAATGTAGTAGCACCATAATTTAAAGTAGCAGTATTCCCAACAGTATACCAATTGTCTGTTAAATTACTTGTAAGTATCTTAGCCTCAAAGTCAGACCCTGCAACTGGATTGCCTCTATCGTCTAGTCCGTCCCATTCAATTTCATAAGTACCTGCTAATTTATATTCATAGACATACAATGTCCTTAGTAATGTTTTAACATCACCTGTATCTGATTTTACAACTATTGCAATACCTCCGACAAATGCCGGTGATGACAAAGTGTAATATCCAACAACTGCCGGAGCGGGTTGCCCTGCCTTTCGTGGTCTTAATGAAATTGCGGTACTTATTCCTAGCATATTAATGTATCAATACTGAACCTGATGTAAGTTTAATCTGAGAAAACTCTTTCCCTGCTTCTGAAAGGATGATAAGCCCTGATGCAATTGAATTACCGGCTAAATTCATGTACCCTGCTAATGCTACATTAGTTGCAAAATCAACATCTTCAGCATAGTATAACTCTGCTATTACGGTATCACCGTTCATCTGAATAGAGTTAAAAGCCCTTGTAATAGTGTCAGTAGTGTCAATTAGCTTCGCGCCTTTTGCTCCTGAGATTGTTTCTAGTCCTGTTGCCATGTTATTTTTTATTAATTTATTTTTGGTATTGCGCACTCGTCATAGTTGAAATCTACTTTAAAGATTATGTCAAACATATGACCGTCTACGTTGTCTTTCATTTCCTCTCTTACCGGTTCAATAGCGTATGTAGGGACTAATTCCCATTCTACGTCTTGTTGCTGGTCGGCTGCTGCTATTAAGTCTAAACACATTTGAAAAGTATCTGATTCAACCTCTACTGCATTTGTTCTACCGTCTGAAATTCTATCAGCTATCAGAACTCTATAAGTGTAAAGTATCTCACGATCATTTATAGGAGTAATAATAGGACATACCCATAATAGAGGGTATTCTACTGCCTCGCTTTGTGATATTTCCCAAAAGTCACCATACCCAAAATACTTTAACTGAGTATGGTTCGCTCGAAAATCTAAAAACCATTTATATATCTTGTTTTTTGTTATCACTTATCTTTCTTTTCTTGCTTTGCTAAATACGCTAATAGCTTTTGTTTATTCTTTTCACTTGTTGACCTAATCGCAATTTTTGCAGTAGGGCCAGTTAACTCGTCTTTCTGTTTCATATCTTCGTTTGTTTCCGGTGAATATTCCTGATTGATACTTAGCCCTTCTACTCTGAATATCGCTCATGTCGTTATTTCTAAAGTATAAAGGGTAGCTTGATTGTTCCTGAAATAGATAATCGCTTAATCTCTTAGCATAAAAGTCTGCCCTACCTTGCCATGTTGCCCTAACCATCTCTAAAGTGTCTTTATCTACCGGTTGTTGATTGTCTGAATTACTTGAAACAACCCCTTTATTAGACATTTTAAAGGTATAAGCGATACAACCGGAGGCTATATTGGCATTAATTAGGAACTTCTCAATGATATTATCAAGTAAATAAGCATTTAAAACTGTTACTGAATTGCCGGTTATTTGCCCTGCAATCTCATTATACAGGTCAGTTCCTAGTAATTGTTGTAATTCTATGTCCTGAACCATCAAAGTAGTTCCGTTTATCAGCTTATCGTCTACGTTATCTTCGATAAAACCATACTTTTTTATGGTCGCTGCGCTTACAAATAGGGGTGTAGGTGTACTCATTGTTGTTTTCTCCTTACTATTATCTGATTCCAGCTATGCCTACATGAAGGTAAATTAATATCTATTACGGGGTCGTGATACCAACCGCCTTTATACCTCCATACGCTCTCATTAAAGCCTTCTGTATGTGCTTCATTCTGCATATTCTCTATCTCTGCTCTTGTATAAAGTTTGTTAGCATTCATTAGCTGTTTACAAAAGTCTCTAGTATGTGAATCGTTTGGCCCAACATACTGCCACTTAGTATAAAGTTCAATTGCTTTAGGTTCGTTAATGTCTTGAACATCTACTACTACCTCTCCTCCTCTTTCAATGTATTTTACTGAAAGGATATTTTTTGCATTTAAATTGTCAAGTACTTTGTATAGTTCGTTTTCTGTAATTCCTAAAATAGAAACAAGTTTGTTTAGTGGAATCTTTTTATTTTTCTTGAGTTCAGAAACTATCTTATCTTCTAAGGACTGATCTACAAACTCATCATACTTATCTCCTAATTTAACAACTTCAAAAAGATTAGCATCTTCACCTATTGACATAAACTTATTTAGAATGTAGTCATCCTGAAACTTCATGAACATTTTAGATTGTTGGATAGGCATAGGAGGAACTACAGTTTGAGGGAGTAATTTAGGTTGTGAAAGTCCTAGTTTATCGTAAACCAAATCTTTTAAAGACTGAGGGTCTAGTACTCTACTTATCAAATCACTTGTTATCTCCATTCCGATAGGGTCAAGGACTACCAATTCTAAAGGATTACCCATAAACCCATAAAGAGTTAAAAGATAATTCATATCCTCCTCCTCCTCTTGTTGTTTAGGTAGTACATAGGTATTACAAAAGTGTTCCCATGCTAAGTCAAATTCTGAACGACCTCCACCTAATTCCCCTGGTGTTTTAATCCCAAATAATAACCCATTACTTACCCTATGGCCTTGTAATGTTTTATTGATTACATCTTTTGAAAGTTGCTCATACTGTTTATCAAGTTCATTAGAACGTAAAGGAGAAACTACCGGAGGGTTAGTTCCTGGGTTCTGAAAGTTCATTATTACCTCACCCGCATTATCAGTACCGGTAAACTTTTCTTTAAAGTCTCTGTCTAATTGTCTTTGCTCCTCCTCATTTTCTGCAATAGCCCCATTAAAAAATGTTACCATTGTACCTGCTGCAAATCCACTCTTAACGTTATTAAGGTGAAAGAATCCGCACTCTATGTCTGTCTCAATAGAAGTCTTTGCCGGTTCGTATTCAGGCAATGGGTAAATATCTGTTGCGGGGTTATCTTCTTTAATGAATAGAATCTGTTTACCCGTTTTTACTTTTAGATCGAAAGCATCATACTCGATAGTTCCTTCAGGTAATTTAGTACTTCCTACGTTTCTCCATCTGCTTTTAACAGACATCTCCCGTGTCCAGTTCTTACTAACATAGAATTTAGATAAGTCCTCATTTACTCTTACCGTGTTATAAGGTTGTAAGCTGATTGAAATAGGCTTTTTACTTACTCCCGCACCCCAATCGATAAGGTAATAAGCCCCTCCGTATAAGGTTTTTTCAAAGATTTTCTTCTTTGTGAGTTCATCTACGGTCTGATAACCGTTAATATTAGCCATTAAAGCCTCTAATCTTACCCTATCACCTGTCCAATCTTCTTTAATTTTAAACCCTTTCCCATAGATATACTTAGATTTACCTTGTACAATTGCACTATGTATGCCTGAATTGTTGTATAAATAGGCTAAATAATCAGGGTAATCGTTCCTTCTACCGCATGGAATAAAGGGAGTATTAGGCAAAGCCCTGAACACCGGTGTCTCGTTTGAATACAACGGGTATTTAGACATATTATATGCCTTCGGTTTAACTTTCGTAGACTGCCCTTGCGGTTGTTGTTCCATTGTATTCTGTTGGTGTATCTAAAACTTTGTCGTATGTCATCATTCCTATCTCTACCGTTTCATCTGCTAATGCAGGGTCTAGGTTAGTTGTTGATGTTTGAGCGTAAACCCTGTAAGTGTATTCGTCCCCTATTGTCAATTGAATCTCCCCACTCAAAGGGACTGCTACCCCTGTCTTAACGATTATCACAAACCTATTGTACCTTTCTGTATAAGCACTTATATCCTGTGAAATACAATAGACTGAACCTTTACTTTGATTGCCGGTAAACTGAAACAAATAGGTAGGATTAGCAATAGTAGTTTTTTCCGTTAAGGTTAAATCTACTTTACTGTTAGTCCCTAATGTTAATCGTATCACATCATTAATATACAAAAAAGTCTTAAAGTGTTAAAAAAAGAAAGGAGGCCATTTAGACCTCCTGACTAATCAATATGAACAAACAATATTATACTAAGGTATCGACAATATCCTGACTGATTCCATAAGGATATTCCAACTCCTCACCTGTGAAGGTAAGATTGAAACCGTTTAGACTGTTTGCCTCTTTGCCTGTACCTGATGTTCCGGTTGTAAGGTCTAAACCTCTACCTGAACCATACAGAGAAAGTAAACCGTTATTATCTTTTGCGATAATCATTACCGGATTTTGAGCAACTATCCTTATTTCATTTCGTTTTGCTACATCGAACTTATCAAGTTGTATCTGAACTGACTGAGAGATAAATCCAGCACCTAAGTTCTGGTCTCCTCCATTATCAGCCTTAGCCTCTGAAGTGTTCTTACGAAGTTTGTAATTGTAGAATTTTGCACCGCCTGTCATTGCCATTACGGTTACTGACCCACTAACTACCGTAAAGGTAGTAGTGTTCAGCGATGCAAGTTCACCTATCCAAATCTCGTCTACTCCTCCCAATGACTTGCGACAGTCAAGGGCGAATCCTGTTGAAAGTACGCATACGCTCATGGTTATACTAATTTAAAGGATACGATTTCAGTTGGCAGTTCTACCTGAGTACCTACTTTGAAGTGAATGTCTACCATCATATTCAAGTCAATTGGGTTCTGACGGATATTGAACATTTCATAATCATTCTCTCCATCTGTACCAATAACAAAGTTAGAAGTACGGGCAAGGATGATACGATTAGTTCCGTTCAAACCTGGGAGCCTTCTTACTGTCTGTCCTGTACCTGGCAATGTCAATAGACCTGTTTTATAAGGGCCACCGGCAACACCATCATAATGGAATAGGTTGGCATTTTTCAAAGCAAGTATCAAAGTATTGAAAGTATCGTTACCTACCATATACTCGATGTCCGGCTTATCTTGGATTGTGATTGGCAGTACTGCCCACATACCGTCGAAGATTCCGATAACATTTGATGCGGTGATACCCACACCTGTGGTGATTCCGGTAGGGTTACCGTCTACCGTAGATGCTACTGCTGCATCTATGATTGCAAGGAAACCATCGTAGAATTGATAGTTACCTGTGCCTGTAGAAAGGTTAGACTGCCACAAAGCGGTCTCCATTGTTTCGGTCATCAAACCGGTTAGGTATTTAGTCCAGTCAGCTTCAAAGGTAATGTAATTGTAGTTAGCACCTGGGCGCAACGCTCTCTCTGTCCAGAATCCTTCAAGGTCTCTTTCGCAGAAAGTATTCTGAATTTTAATCTTACCTACTGTGATAGTACGTTTAGAGAAGTAAGTATTACCGGAAGGGTCAAAAGAACAACCGCTTTCTGTTTGGTAATATAATTGAGTGGTCAGGTAATGTAAATCGTCTGTTGATTTAATACCGGTTTGTTTTTTAAACATTGAACTTGTCGGGCCTTCATAGAAGGAACGCATGATTAGTTCAAGTGATTGGTCGTTTACTACGGCTGGTAATCCTGAGGTCACCCATCCGAACTTCTGATAATTTGACATGGTTTATTTTTTAATTATTTTTGTTAATGTTGTTGATTGCTTTTGCAAGTTTCTCTTTTCTGTCCTCTACACTTTGCGCAAACTTTTGCTTAGTGTCGTTTTTAGCTTCCGGCTTTTCTACTTTAGTCTCAGCAATCAGTTCAAGTGATTCGATAATAGCAGAGAATGATTTTTTAGTAGATTCAATTTCCTCATTGTGCTTATTGGTTAAAGCCTCAATCTGAGCATTGAACTTAGTTTCTTGTTCTGCTAATGCTGACTGAATAGCTGATAATACAGACTGTTCTGTCATTGGTGCTTCTACAGGGTCGGGTGTACCGGTTTCAATTTCCTCGATAACACCGTTCATTGTTTTAATGGTAACACCGGTAGATAGTTGGTACTCCCCATCAGGTACTGCGGTATTTAAACCACTTGCATCAGGCATGGTCACTGATTCACCTACTGCGATAACACCGGTGATGTTATTGCTACCATCTGCTAACGGAGTGGATTCAGGTGTTACATTTTCGGTTGGTTCTGCTGCTGCCTTTTCTTCAACTTCTAACTTTACTGCGTTAAATAGTTGAGTATACAACCCTTCGGGAAGTATTTTCTTTAGAGTTTCTAATTTAATAATTGACATTGTAGTAATTTATTTTTAAGTTCTTCATAGACATCTTGAGGGGCGTCCAATAGTTTTATATCGTTAAAATATCCCTCTACTGAAAATCCTTTTAGATTGCCTGATTTTATTTCATTGTTCCATACTTCCTCATCATCCACTTTCACAAACCCAAACCATGAACCGTCCGGTAGTTTCTCAAATCCTTCAGGGGTGTTTATACCTTTGGTAGAATCTATGATGAAGTGTTGCATTAAGAATGCCCCTGACACCTTCGCATCATCGTTATGATTAATGTTAAATGATAATGCTTGTTTTGCCCTTGCGTACTTAGTGACTATTTTCTCAATAGACTTAGAAGGAAACGATACATAGAACTCTCTACCGGTTTCATCCCTTCTGTAAATAGGTTGGTCTGCTACCATTAACGGCCCTGCTACTATTCTTTTTTCAGAATCTACTACCGCAAATTGTTCTTTAACGGCTGCAAAGGCCATCCAATTGCGCTCTATTGCAGGGTGTTCAACTAAACCAACTGCAAATACTGAGGTTTCATCCTCCGCACTTTCGTCAATATCTAGTATGTATAATGGTAAATCCATTCACCATTAATATACAAATACACTAAAAGTTGTTAAAAAGGGTCTTAAATTAACTCAGCATTAGACTTTATCCTTGCTACCCTACCCTGAGTATCGGTAATATCTTTCTCCAATACATAGACCTTAGTGCCTCTTTGAGTATCTGAACCGGTTTGACCTTGTGGTATAAACCCTTTTAATGGTGGTGCTTGACCAGTTACTTGATTGCTACCGCCTGAAGAACTACCTGAAGGACTGCCACCTCCTTGCAATATTCTTTTAGCATTAGCTATGTTTGCTACTATACGAGCAAGTCCTGTAGTGAATTGTACTGCACCTGCTACCCCTCCTGTTATTGGGTTATAGATATTGCCTTCTGAGTTCTTTACAAGTGAAGATATAGCAAGGGCGGTATCTGTTGCTATTTGAGAAAGTGCAAGTATCTTACCTAGTCTTGTGTACTTGTATTGCTCACCCATTGCGAGGGCTGCAATGTTGTTTAGTATATCAAATGAATTTGTGGCTATTGCTTGTTTAGCATTCTGTTCATCAGCATAATCTTGTATTCTTTGTTGCCTGTCCTTTTCATCCTCTGCCTCCTGTTGCTTCTTAAAGTCCTTTTCTCTTTGCCATAACTCTAACTCTGTTTCATAAAGTGCTAAACCTTCTCTTAGTTTTAGATCGACTTTCTCTTTGATTTCTTTTTCAGCAACCTTTTTATTCTCTTCCGCTTTTTTATCTGCAAAGTCCTTATCTATTTTCTGTATTTGTAACTGATACCCCGCACTTGCATTCCTTAATTCATTTAACTTCTCTTGAACTATTGCAAGTTCTTCTTCTCCTTTTTGTCTCGTCTTTTCAGGGTCAAAGAAAATATTTGTTACCTTATCTTCAAACCCTTTTTGCAATCCAAAGTTTTTCCCGAATGCCTTTCCTATATCGTCAATAGATTTGAGTAATAAAATTATAGGCGCTTCTATAAATCTCAATACCCCTTGAAGTATCTCCTTATTCTTTTTGTCTGATGCTATCTGGGCCTCTAATACACTTTTCTGTACTAATAATTCTTTTTCACCTTTCTTTATTGTTTCATTAGTTTGAGCAATTTTTAGCTTCAGTATTTCCTTTTCAGTTAATCCTTGAAGTCTTAATATGTTATCCTGAGTGCCTAATGTTTCGGTCTTCTTAAGACTAATGTCATAATCAGCTTTTGTAGCCTTTTCTAATTCCCTAGTCTCATTTGTTATACCTGTAATAGATTCTTTTATATCGTCCCAATAAGATACTAATAAGGCAACACCCGAAATTATAGCACCTATTACTGTTACCTTCATTACAGTATTTAGCTTATTCCATGCACCTGCTAATAGCGTTACTGAGGCTGCACTATCCTTATTTAAAGTGTTTGCTACCGCCTGAATACCTGTTAAGGCGGTCATTGAGGCCTGAAGTTTTACTAAGGTCTTATTTAGTTCTTCATCCTCCTCCCCTACTAATGCGGTGATACCTTGAACGGCTGCAAACCCCCCGACAATACCCTGAGTTAAACTAATGAACCCGTCTAACTTTCTACTATCACTTGCAAGGTTCTTTACTCTTTGACTTACATCACCTATCCTATCTTGTAGTTCTCCGGCCTTCTTTGCTGCCTTATCAAAAGCCTCACCGGTTAAAGTACCAGACGCAAGTTCCTCCTTTAAGTTCTTTAATTGTTGTTTTAAAGAAACTACTTTTGTCTCAACTTGTTCAACTGAGTTCCCTCCCGTTACAACTAAATCAACTTCTATTTTTGTCTTTGCCATTATCTTTCGACTATATTAATCGTTCCATTCATTGTGGTTGCTGTGGTTGCACTAGCTCTGTATATCCAATTCAATGCTGAACCGTTATAAATCCTTATGCCTG
>CAYJEC010000002.1:0-37908 GCA_964369025.1 uncultured Ideonella sp.
AGCTGGACTCTTTGCTGGGGACGATTTTCACGCCGTATTTTTTGTCAAAGCCCAACACGCTGGCCATCACCACGCTGGCGCAATCGGTCAGCGGGATGAAGCCGATCTTGACCTCTTCTTTTTCAGGCTTGTCGGAGCCCTGGGCCCAGGCGCCCGGGGAGGGCAGGCCAGTAGCGGCGCCCACCGCCACCGCGGAGGCGGCCTGCAGCACACGGCGGCGGCTGACTTCGGAGGCGACCAGGGGCGAGTACGGAGCGGGCGTGTGCATCGGGTGGTTCCTTGAGCGACAAAAAAAGAGGCGCCCGACAGCAGAACCACGGGGGTCATGCCGGTCGGACGCCTTTGTCCAAATACCTAGAGTCAGTTCAACCAGATCAAGCGCCCCTTCGTTGGGACGCGACTTACTCTAAGCAATCGTTGTGCCAAGCCTTCCGGGTCTTCCTGCGTGCCAGCCCGCACCATCGCGGGACTTTCGACGCGCTTCTGCACCAAGAGCGAACGCGTCGGGTCAACCGAAGAGATCCGACACGTCAAGCAACCGGCGCGAGATCTCGGCAATGGTCACGCTGTGGTTCATGGCTGACTTGCGCAGACGTGCGTAGGCCTGCGGCTCACTCAAGCCGTGGCGCTGCATCAGCACCGACTTGGCCTCGGCCACGACCTCGCGTTCCGCCAGTTGCCCACGGGCACTGGCCAGTTCCACCCGCAGACGCTGCTCGTGCTCGAAGCGGGCAATGGCCACGTCGATCACCGGGCGCACGCGCTCGGGTGCCAGCCCGGCCACCACATACGCCACCACGCCGGCCGCCACGGCCTCCCTCACATGAGCCGGGTCGTGCTCCTCGGTGAATAGCACGATGGGCCGCGGCGCGTCGCGCGTGGCCCAGACGACGTGCTCGATGGCGTCACGTGCGCCACTCTCGGCGTCCACGATCAAGACATCGGGGGCCAAGGCAGCCAGGCGCTCGGGCAGGTGCGCATCGGCGCCCAGCACCCCGGCAATGCGGTACCCGCCTTGCACCAGGCCCAGCACCAGATCGCGCAGCCGCAGCGCCTCGGCCCAGCCTTCGGTGTCGGCGAGGTCGGGCACATGGGCGGCCATGGTGATCACGGCCAGGCGCAGGTCGCTGGCACTCATGCTGCAAGGCAGATGCAAGGAACGCACCCGCCCTGGCTACGCCAGGGAGTCAGTTCATGACGTAGAACACGTAGTCGGCCTGGTAGGCCACCTGGCGACGCTGCAGGGCCTTGGCCGCGTCACAGGCCTCTGCGGGTGCGACGCCTCCCTGCGTCTTCAGGCGCTGGATGTAGGCCACCCCCTGCATGGCGCCCATGCCCATGGCCGGCTCGGCCTTGACGAGTTGCAGCGGGATGCTGCCGGCGGCGGCCGGCGCCACGGCGACCTGCTTGCCGGTGACCTTGGAGCCGTCCATCGCCTCCCAGGTGGGGCCGGCGTAGTACCGGCCGACCGCCTTGCCGCCAGCGTCCGCCAGCGTAGCGACCGGGGCGACGAAGGCCCACTCGAAGGCGGTGGGCATGTCCTTCTTGGCGCGGCATTCGTAGGTGATCTCGCCGCGCCCGACGGTGTGCATCGTCTGGCGGTGGCCCGCTGGGACGCGCACCGCCTCGGGCAGGCTGGCGTTGTCGACCATCGGCGCGGACATGGGGGTCATCGAGCTGCAACCAGCGGCCAGCACGACGAACAGGGCAGAGCCGGGGGCAAGAAAAAGAGTACGCATCGGGAAATCTCCATCGGGGCTGTGGGCCAAGGGGCATGCCGCCGCGCGGCATGTGGGCTTGGTACGCAGCCGGGCCCCGATTGGATGCGGGGCCGCGGGATCAGGATTCCAGCTTGCCCACCGAAATGATCGGCCCGGTGGGCGCACCGGTGGGCGAGCCGCCGCTGGGCTCGACGCTGACCGCGAAGGCCGCGGTGTTCTTCAGCAACTCGACCCGGATCACCCGGGTGCTGGCGTCCTTGGCCACCAGGCCCAGCGAGCGCGGGGCGCCCTGGGGCGGCACCGCCCACAGCTCGAGCGCTCGGTCAGCGTCGATCGGCAGGGCATCCAGTGGCTTGAGCACCAGGCCGCGGCCATCTGCGCTGACGCTGGCGACGAACCGGGCCTTGGCCAGCAGGGCCGGGCCGGCGGCTGCGGCGTCGTTGGGGGACATCACGATCAGCACCGGGGGCTGGGCCGGCTGCGGCAGGCTCAGGGCCACGCCCAGCACCAGCGCGGCCGCGGTGGCCAACCCGGTGGCCGCGCGCCAGGGCAGCACCCGCTGCCACCATCGGCCCGGCGCGGCGGTGGCGGCCTGGCGTTCCGCGAACAGCCGGGCTTCGATGCCCGACCAAACGCGTGACGAGGGCGGCACGGGTTTCACGCTGGCGGCCAGCGGCAACAGGGCGTCTTGCCAGCGGGCCACGGCGGCACGCAGCGCGGGGTGGGCCGGCAGCAAGGCGTCGAACCGGCGGCGCGCCGGGCCGCGCAGCGTGCCCAGCACGTACTCGGCTGCCAAACGGTCAGCGACGGGGCCATGGAAGTAGTTCATGTCAGGCCCCGACCGGGTCGATGGCGCCGGCGCGTTCCAGGCAACTGCGCAGCGCCAGCAGGCCACGGCGGACCCAGCTCTTCACGGTGCCCAGCGGTTGGCGGAGCTGATCGGCCACCTCAGAGTGCGACAGGCCCTGGTAGAAGGCCAGTGCCAGCGTCTGCTGCTGCTCGGCGGTGAGGCCCTTCATGCAGATGGCCACCGAGCGCGCCTGCACGGCCTGGCCCAGCAGTTCCATCGGGCCGGCGTCGCTGCTGGCCAATTGGTCCAGCAACTCGTCGTCATCGTCGGGCTCGGCGCCGGCGCGGGTGGTCACCCAATGGGGCTCCACCTTCTTTCGGCGCAGGCTGTCGATCGCCTGGTGCCGCGCGATGCTGGTCAGCCAGGTCATCGGCTGCGCCCGCTGGGCGTCGAAGCTGCCGGCGGCGCCCCAAATCTTCACGTAGACCTCCTGCAGCAGGTCCTCCGCTTGGGCCCTGTCACTGTTGATACGCAGGACGACCCCCAGCAGATGCGCCGACGTCAGGCGATAAAGCGTGGCAAATGCCGCACGATCGCCGAGCGAAACCCGCCCGAGCAAGGCGGCCAATTCGCCGCTGCGGCTGCTCGGGAGGGGGGAGGGGGTCGCCATGCTGGCATTCTAGGAGGCTGTCGGGCTGTGGATCGCGGGCCCGACCCACAGCCCGACAGCCTCCTCGGTTTGCGATCCGTCAGGAATGCTCACGAAACCCCGATCGAGGGATGGCGGACGGCGACACGTTCCGTAACATCAGCAGAACTGCATATGCATTGCCTGGAAAGACGCAACATGAGCCATGGTACGAACTCGAGCCGCCTGCTGATCGGTGCCCGCCGGGTGTCCGCCGTGGCCGCCGCAGTGTTGCTTCTGGCAGCCTGGGGCGGCTCGGTGCCGGAATCCGAGATGTTCCGGACCGACGAGGACAAGATCACCCGCGGCAAGGCGCCGGTGGACCGCGGCGCCGGCCCGGGCCGGCCGTCTCGCACGCTGATCGGCCAGCGCCAGCTGACCAGCCATGTGCCCACCGGTACCGCCGGCGTCGAGCAGACCGGCAGCTTCGGCCCGGCCTTCGAATGGCCGCTCATCCCGCTGCACACCGTGCTGCTGCCCGATGGCCGCGTGCTGAGCTATGGCACCGACGACACGGGCGAGCAGTCCGGCCTGCTGCACTACAGCGTCTGGGATCCGGCACTGGGTGTCGGGCCGGAGTCGATGCTGCTGCTGCCCAACACCACCGCCACCGACCTGTTCTGCGCGGGCCAGGCGCTGATGTCCAACGGCCAGGTGCTGCTGGTCGGCGGCGACCGCACGGTCGAGGGCCGCCGGAACTTCGCCAATGCCGATGTGAACCTGTTCAACCCGGCCGACAACTCGCTGACCCGGCAAACCCAGTCGATGGTCTACCAGCGCTGGTATGCCACCGTGGTGACCACCGACAAGGCCGAGCAGGTCGTGATGGGCGGGCGAACCGACAAGAGCTGGGGCACGCACGTGCCGCCCATCAAGGTGAGCTACGCCGACATCCCCGAGGTCTATTCGAACGGCAGCTGGCGCACGCTGACCACGGCACAGAGCGAAAAGGCCTACGGTGCCACCGACGACGCCTGGAGCTACCCCAAGGCCTGGCTCGGGCCCGATGGCCGTGTCGTCATCTTCAACAACACCGGCAACCTGTTTGCCTTGTCGACCAAGAAGGATGGCAAGGTCTCCAAACTCACCGGGATGCTGCCGGTCAGCCGCCAGTTCCAGACCGCCGCGATGTACGCGCCGGGCAAGATCCTGTCGATGCGCAACAACGCCGTGGTGCGCATGGTCGACATCAATGGCACCACCCCGGTGATCGACACGGTGCCCAACCTGTCACAGAACCGGATCTATGGCTTCTCCACCGTGCTGGCCAACGGAAAGGTCTGGGTCAATGGCGGCTCGTCGACCGGCAACGACCTGGTTGGTGCGGCCTACCACTCGGAGCTGTGGAACCCGGCCACCAACACCTGGACTACCACCGCCACCGCGGCCAAGGCGCGCCTCTACCACTCGGTCAGCATGCTGATGCCCGACGCCACGGTGCTCACCGCCGGCGGTGGCGCACCCGGCCCCATCATCCAGATGAACGCCGAGATCTACTACCCGCCCTACCTGTACAAGGCCGACGGCTCCGGCGTGCCGGCAGATCGGCCGGTGATCGCCTCGGCGCCGCAGGCTGGCAACTGGGGCGCCACGGTGCCGGTGGTGATGGGCGATGCGGCCCCGGCCAGCCGCGTGACGCTGGTGCGGTTCGGTGCCGCCACCCACAACTTCAACAACGACATGCGTTTCATGGAGCTGAGCTTCAGCCAGACCGATGCCACGCTGAGCGTGCAGTTGCCGTCGTCGAAGACCATCGCGCCTCCCGGCTACTACATGGTGTTCGTGTTCAACGCAGAAGGTGTTCCGTCGATCTCGAAGGTCCTGCGCCTCGGCTGAGTTCGAGGGGCGGTCCGTACAATCGGAGCCGATGGCGCCACCGCACGAATTCATCCTCACCCTGGCCTGCCCGGACACCAAAGGCATCGTCCACTCGGTGTCGGGCCTGCTCTACCAGGCCGGCTGCAACATCCTCGATTCGCAGCAGTTCGGCGACGTGCTCGGCGACGTGGCCACCGGCCTGTTCTTCATGCGTGTGCACTTCGAGGCGCCACCGCAACTGGCTGACGTTGCCACCCTGGACCGCCTGTTCGGCCATGTTCGCCAGCAGTTCGGCATGCAGGCCACCTTCCATGCGATGACCGAGCGGCCGCGGGTGCTGTTGATGGTCAGCCAGCACGGCCATTGCCTGAACGACCTGCTGTTCCGATGGAAGAGCGGCCAGTTGCCGGTCGACATCCCGGCCATCGTCTCGAACCACTCCACCTACTCGGCGCTGGCCGACAGCTACGGCATCCCCTTCCACCACCTGCCGCTGCCTGCAGGCGCCGACGCTGCCACCAAGCGCGCGCAGGAGCAGCGCATCGAGGCACTGGTCGAGGCCGAGCGGATCGACCTGGTGGTGCTGGCGCGCTACATGCAGATCCTCAGCGGCGAGTTCTGCGAGCGGCTGAAGGGCCGCGCGATCAACATCCACCACAGCTTCCTGCCCGGCTTCAAGGGTGCCCGCCCCTACCACCAGGCGCACCACCGCGGCGTCAAGCTGATCGGCGCCACCGCACACTACGTGACGGCGGATCTGGACGAAGGCCCGATCATCGAGCAGGACGTCGAGCGGGTCGGCCATGCGTCATCGGCCGACGACCTCACCGCGGTGGGCCGCGACGTCGAGTGCGTGGTCCTGGCGCGCGCGGTGCGGTGGCACGTCGAGCGCCGGGTGCTGATGAACGGCCACAAGACCGTGGTCTTCCGCTGACGATGCCTCGCACCCCTGCCAAGGCGGCCTTGCTGGCCTCGCCCGACGATGTCGAGCAGCAGTTCTACGACGCGCTGCGCGAGGCCGACATCGACAAGCTGATGGCGGTCTGGGCCGACGACGAAGAGATCGTCTGCGTTCATCCCGGTGGCCCGCGCCTCGTGGGCACGGCGGCGGTGCGGGCGGCCTTCGAGGCGGTGTTCAACAACGGCCCGGTGCAGGTGCATCCGGAAAACGTGAGGCGCGTGCATGCCCTCAGCGCGGCCATGCACAGCGTCATCGAGCGAGTCGATCTGCGCACCGCGGAAGGGCCGCGCACCGGCTGGGTCATGGCCACCAATGTCTTTCTCAAGATGGCACACGGCTGGCGCCTGGTCGCCCACCATGCCAGCCCCGGCTCGCCGAACGAGCCGGCCGAACTGATCGCGGCCCCTTCGGTCCTGCATTGATGGCGACCGGGGGGTACCGTGCGCCGCGCTGGCTGCCCGGCGGGCACGCGCAGACGATCTGGGCCGCGCTGTACGCCCGCCGCGTGCAGGGCCTGCCCGTGGCCTACCAGCGCGAGCGCTGGGCGACGCCGGATGGCGATTTCGTCGATGTCGATTTCCACTTCTCCACTCGGCGAGAGGCGCCCTGGCTGGTGCTCTTCCACGGCCTGGAGGGGTCGTCCAGCAGCCACTATGCGCAGGCCTTTGCCGATGTGGCCAATGGCCTGGGCTGGAACTACGCGGTGCCCCACTTCCGCGGCTGCTCGGGCGAGCTGAATCTGGCACCCCGTGCCTACCACTCGGGCGACCACGAGGAGATCGGCTGGATCCTCGACGGCCTGCGCCAGCGCGCGGGGCAGGCGCTTCATGTGGTGGGCGTTTCGCTGGGTGGCAACGCGCTGTTGCGGTGGGCGCAAGAGGCCGGCGATGGCGCATCGACCACGGTGCATGCGGTGGCCGCGGTGTGCTCGCCGATCGACTTGACCGCTGGCGGCCATGCGATCGGGCGCGGCTTCAACCGGCAGGTCTATACCCGCATGTTCCTGCGCAGCATGAAACCCAAGGCGCTGGCCAAGTGGGCGCAGCACCCAGGCCTGTTCAACCGTGAGCGCCTGATGGCGGCGCGCGACCTGTACGAGTTCGACAACCTGTTCACCGCCCCCCTGCACGGCTTCAAGAACACCGACGACTATTGGCGGCGGGCGTCGGCCAAGCCCCACCTGGCGCGCATCCGCGTGCCGGCCTTGGTGCTCAACGCGCGGAACGACCCGTTCGTGCCGGCCAGCAGCCTGCCGGGTGCGCACGAGGTCGGCCGCTGCGTGACACTCTGGCAGCCGGCGCATGGGGGCCATGTGGGATTTCCCAGTGGCCGATTCCCCGGCCATGTGCGGGGCATGCCCGAGGCCGTGGTGGACTGGCTGCGCGCGCCGGCGTAAGGTCGCAGGCATGGACGACATCGTCAAGGCGGCGCTGGCCAAGTGGCCCCACGTGCCGCACTGCACCGGCTGGCTGGCATTGGACGCGCGCGGCGACTGGTACATGCGCGACGACCGCATCCAGGCCGCCGGCCCGTTCCCGCACCCCAAGGGCAGCCGCATCCTGCACGAGAAACTGCGCGAGTTCATCGGCCGCAACTACGAGGCGGATACCGCCGGCTGCTGGTTCTTCCAGAACGGCCCCCAGCGGGTCTACGTGGAGTTGGAGGCTGCGCCCTGGGTCTGGCGCCTCACGGCCCGGCCCGGCGAGGCGCCGACCATCGTCTCGCACACCGGCCGTGAGGCCCGGTTCCGCACCGCCTGGCTGGACGAATCCGGGCGCCTGTTCCTGGACACCGACCTCGGCCTGGGGCTGGTGCACACGCTGGACACCGGCGTGGCGGCCGACGCGGTCGAGGCCGGGCAATGGGCCGCAGCGGACGTGGCCTTCGACGACCTGCCGGGCCGATTCGCGTTTGTGCGCAGCCCGGCCCGGGTGTGAAAAAGCCGCCCGCAGGCGGCTTTCGTGGTGCAGGCCTTGCCGCAGGCGCTTACTGCGCCGCGCTGGCTGCAGCCGCTGGGGCCTTGGGCTCGGCGAACTGGGCACCGGCCTTGTTGGCCATGTAGACCACCGCACGTCCAATCTCGTAGTCGGAGAAATCGCCGCCGCCTTGGGCGGCCATGCTGCCCTTGCCCTTGAGCGCGGAGGTCAACAGCGCTTCGTAGCCGGTCTTGTTACGCGGGCCCCAAGCGGCCTCGTCGCCGAACTTGGGCGAGCCCAGTGTGCCGGCGGCATGGCAACCCGTGCAGACCGCCAGGTAGACCTGCTCTCCTGTCTTCAGGGAGGCGGTGTCCGAGGCATCCCTGATCTCGACCGCGCCGATCGGCTGGATGCGGCGGGCGACCGCTTCGGCTTCCATCGCGACCGAACCGGCACCTTCCTTGCCACCGATGGCGACGAACTGCGTCAGCATGATGATCACGATGATGGGCACGACAAACGAGGCGACCACAGCCCAGACGAGCTGCTTCGGGGTCTTGATCGGGCCTTCGTGGGGGCCTTCGTGGGTTGCGTCGTGAGCTTCGCTCATGAATTCCTCGGTCGCTGGGCGTGAAGACAGGGCACCGCGCGGGAACCCCCGCTCGGCAAAACCGGCGAATTATAGCCAGCGCCCCTACCCCGGCTGTCGAGACCGTGGGCCGCGGTGGGCGGCTGCTAGAATCCGCCCTCTTCCATGCATGGCGCCCGTAGCTCAGTGGATAGAGTACTGGCCTCCGAAGCCAGGGGCCGCTGGTTCGATCCCAGCCGGGCGCGCCATCGCCCTTGCCGCGTGTTGCTGGCCGCGGTGTGGCTGGCCGGTGTGGTGCTCGCCGGCTGTTCCACCACCTCTCCCCCTTCGTCGCGCAGCCCTCGTGGTGCGGATGGCCCGCCGCTCGCGAGCGCCGACAACCCAGCCTCTGATCCGCTGACGCTGCCCGACGCCGAGCCGCGCGTCGAGCCCATTCGACAGGGCGGGCCGAACAAGCCCTACGAGGTGCTGGGCGAAAGTTATGTGCCGCTGACCGGCGACCTGCCTCTCGTCGAACGTGGGCTGGCCTCCTGGTACGGCCGCAAGTTCCACGGCCGGCGCACCGCCAGCGGCGAGGTGTACAACATGCACGCCATGACGGCGGCGCACAAGACCATGCCGATCCCCAGCTACGCCCGGGTGCGCAACCCGGCCAACGGCCGCGAGATCATCGTACGGGTCAACGACCGAGGGCCTTTTGCCGCCGGCCGGGTGATCGATCTCTCCTACGCCGCGGCGGTTAAGCTGGGCGTGCAAAACGGCGTGGCACCGGTGGAACTCGAGCGCATCACCCACGACGACATCCGCGCTGGCCGCTGGGACCGGCGCGAGCAGCCGGCCCTGGCTCAGGCCACACCGGTGCCACCGATGCCCGCACCCGGCGTGCCGCCTGCCGCCGCGGCGCCCTCCGTCGAGTCCGCTCCGGTTGCCGTGGCCTCGGCGGAACCCTCACTTCCACCTGGGCCGGCCGCGCGTGCGCACACTCCGGCGGCCAGCGGCTTCTGGCTGCAACTCGGTGCGTTCGGCCAGGGCGCCGGCGCCTACGCCTTCCAGCAGCGGGTGACCCGCGAGTTGGATTGGCTGGCGCCGTTGCTGGCGGTGTTCGCCGAGGGCGGAATGCATCGCCTGCAGGCCGGCCCCTACGCCTCGCGCGACCAGGCGCGTGACGCCGCAGACCGGGTGCGCGCCGCGCTGGCGCTGGTGCCGGTGATCGTCGAGCGCCGTTGAGTTGGGGCGACCCGGCGCTCGGCTGAGGCTGGCGCTGGGTGCGCCCTCGCATTCCGGCTGTCCGGTGCCGGTGCAGCCTGTCAATGCCACACGGGTGTCCATCGCGGGGCGCTGGCGCACGTGCCGGGCGTGGGTAGAGTGCAGAGCATCGCGGTCCCTGCCGCCTGCCCTGAAGAACCCGCCCGATCATGAGCAGCATCGCCACCCCCTCCCCCGACAGCTGGGCCAGCCGCTGGCAGCGCTTTGCCTCGGCCTGCGTCCGCGCCTTCCATGCCTACGGCACCTGGCTGGTCAGCATCAGCTGGCCGCGTTTTCTGCTGCTGTCGGTGGTGATGCTGATCCTCACCGCGATCCTGCAGAGCCTGCCACCGTTCACCTGGACGTACACAGAGACGATCACCGAGCGGCCTGACATCGGCCTGTCGTTGCCTGAGATGCCGCAACGGCCCGAGGCACCCGAAAGGCCCGAGAAGCCCCAGTCTTCGAAGAGCGAGGAGTTTTTGCCCGGCATCCACATCGAAAAGCCGGCTTCCGGCGGCAAGACCGGCGAAGGTGTTGATATTTCGATCGATCACCGTGGCGTGCGCATCATCCAGCGCCCAGCGCCAGGTGCCGAGGGCGCCGCCAGCAGTGCCGAACCTGCAGCGTCGGCCGCCTCAGGTGCCGGCTTCAGCGTCCGGGTCAACGGCGAGCCGGTGGTCGAGATCAGCGCCGGCGACCAGGACGTGCGCATTGCCGTGCCGCCGGGCGCCAACTCGAACGAGGTCCGCGCTGCCATCGAGGAGGCCCGTGCCGCCGTGGTCGAGGCCATCGAAGATGCCAAGCAGGCTCGGGCCGATGCGTTGCAGGCCCGCGACGACATCGAGGAGGCGCTGGCGGTCGGGCCGCGCGTCTCGCACCGCCGGGTTCAATACGGCGAGAGCCTGCCCTCTCTGGCCTTCCTGTGGATCGTGATCTCGGGTCTGATCAAGGCCACCTACAAGGCGCGGCTGCAGGCCGAGGAGAAGGCCGCCGCGGCCACCGAGACGGCTGAGGCCGAGTCGCTGCGCCGCCAGGTGATCGAAGCCCGCATGGCCGCCATGCAGGCCCAGGTCGAACCGCATTTCCTTTTCAACACCCTGGCCTCCATCGACCACCTGATCGAGACCGACCCGGCGCGCGCCAGCCAGATGCAGAAGAACCTGATCGCGCTGCTCCGGGCCAGCATGCCCACGATGCGCGACACCGCCGACGGCGGCCCGCGTGACCTGGGCCGCGAGCTGGCTGTTGTTCGGCCCTATGTCGAGATCCTGAAGGTGCGGATGGAAGAGCGTCTGTCCGCCAGCATCGACGTGCCAGAAGGCCTGCTCTCTGCCGAGTTCCCGGCCATGATGATCCAGACCCTGGTCGAGAACGCCATCCGCCACGGCCTGGAGCCCAAGCCCGAAGGTGGCACGCTCAGCGTCAAGGCCGAGATCGTGCACGGCAAGCTGCAAGTCACGGTGGCCGACACCGGCGTGGGCTTCGGCAACGGTGGCACCGCCGGCACCGGCGTCGGCCTGGCCAACATCCGCGAGCGCCTTCAACTGCTGCACGGCGGCAAGGCTTCGTTGACGGTGGCCGCCAACAGCCCGAGCGGCACCGTGGTCACCGTCACCGTGCCGTACCGCACGGTGGGTGCCGACAAGCCCTGATCACATTCGGGAGAGCGACGATGGCGACACGTGGATTTTCGTTCTGGCGCACGCTGGGCTGGCTGGTGCTGGCGGCGGCCGTGGTGCTGGCGGTGGTGACGGCCATCAGCCTGACGGTGGCCCTGAACCAGTTGCCCAGCGACCTGCTGGTCACTGTCGATGGCGAACGGGTGGACCTTCAGGCCTTGCAGGCCGGCCACTGGTTCCTGGCGATCGGCGGCGTGGTGCTGGCCACCCTGATCGTGCTGCTGGTGGTGCCGATGGCCCTGCTGTTGGGCGTGGGCTTGCCGCTGGTACTGGCCGGCCTGGGCCTGGTGGCAGCGTTGTTGGCGACGGCCCTGGCGCTGGCCCTGGTGGGCTCGCCGCTGATCCTGCTCGGCCTGCTGGTCTGGTGGGCGATGCGGCCCCGCCGGCCCACGGGTGCCGCGATGCCCTCTGCCCCGGCGGCGCCCCCGAGAGTGCCTGTTGTCGGGCAGCACACCGACAACGCCACGCCGTTCGCCTGACGCTGCCGTTACGATCGCGCCATGAGCTCCACCCCCGACACCCCCGCACCGCGCGCCGTGCTCGCCGACGACGAGCGCCTGATGCGCGACCAGCTTCGCGCCCGCCTGGCTGAGGCCTGGCCCGGGTTGCAGATCGTGGCCGAGGCCAAGAACGGCGCCGAGGCGGTGGAACTCGTCGAGTTGCATCGGCCGGACGTCGTCTTCCTCGACATCCGAATGCCTGGCATGACCGGCGTGGACGCAGCCCGGCAGATCGCCCAGATGGAGGTCGAGGACGATGGTTTCCTGCCGGAGATCGTCTTCATCACCGCCTACGACCAATACGCGGTCGAGGCCTTCGAGCAGGGCGCGGCCGACTACATCCTGAAGCCTGCCGAGCGCGAGCGGCTCAAGCTCACTGTCGAACGTCTGTCAGCGCGGCTGGCCGCGCGCCGCTCACCCGAGTCCGCGGAGGCGATCGCGGGCTCCGCGCTGCCCATTCAGCAGTTGCTGCACCGCCTGGGCCAGGCCAGTGGCAGCCGGCCGGCCTACCTGAAATGGATCCAGGCCACCGTGGGCTCGTCCATCCAGATGATCCCCGTCGAGGACGTGCTGTTCTTCATCAGCGACGAGAAATACACGCGCGTGCAGACGCTGCAGGTCGAGGCGCTGATCCGCAAGCCCATCAAGGAACTGGTCGACGAGCTCGACCCTGAGCGCTTCTGGCAGATCCACCGCTCCACGCTGGTGGCGGTGAACGCCATCGCGGCCGTCTCGCGCGATTTCCGGGGCCGGCAGATCGTTGCGGTGAAGGGCCATTCGCAGAAGCTTGAGGTCAGCCGCAGCTATACCCACCTTTTCAAGGGCATGTAGCCCCGCTGCTTCACCGGCTCACTTCCAGGGTGTAGGCCCCGGCGCTGCCGGTGAGGCCGGCGACGCGCTTGACGCGGACATACATGTTGACCGCGCTGCCGCCGGCGTTGGTCCAGGTGATGCTGTCGGTCAGCCCGACGCCCCGGATGCTGGACCTGACGGTCGCGTTGGCGGCATTGCGCAGGGCCAGGTCATAGTTCGACGAGGCATTGCTGATCAGGCGCGCCGTCACGGTCTGACCCGCCCCGACGCTGACGAGGTAGGTGTCCAGATCGGCATTGGTGGCGATGGTGCCGCTGACCTTGACCGGGAAGGTGCTAAGCACCTGGGCTGCCGCGTGGGTGTCGTTCGGCTCGGTCTCGTTGGACAGGCTGGCGCTGCTGGCGCCGACGAACACGGCCACGACAGCTGCGTTGGCATCGACCAGGCCCTTGCCGCAGCCCTGGCTGCAGGACACCGGCAGCCTGCGCACCGTGCTCTTCAGCAGGACCTCGATCTCGTCGGGGGTCAGCGCCGGGTTGCGCGACAGCATCAGGGCGGCCACGCCAGCCACGTGAGGCGCGGCCATCGAGGTGCCCTGGTAGTAGCCGTAGCTGTCGTTGCTCGGGCTGCTGGCGCCGTCGTTCAGCGTCGACAGCACGCCGTTTGCGCTGCCGGTGCGCTGGTCTCCGCCGGGCGCGGCCACGTCGATCTTTGCTCCGAAGTTGGAGTACGAGGCGCGTGCGCCCGTGCGGCCCGTGGCCGCCACGGTGATCACGCCAGCGCAGTTGGCGGGCGTGTGCAGGCTGGCGTCCTGGTTGGAGTTGCCGGCGGCCACGACCACCACGGCGCCGTTGCTGCGCGCGGCATTGATGGCACTTTGCAGGGTGGTGGAGCAGGCTGATCGGCCACCGAGCGACAGGTTCAGCACCTTGGCCGGCTGGCTGGGTGCGGCGATGGCGCCCACTGCGCTGCCTGAGGCCCAGATCATGCCGTCGGCGATGTCGGAGAAGTAGCCGCCGCCGCAACCCAGTACACGCACCGGCAGGATCTTCGCGGCGTAGGCCACGCCAGCGCCGCCCTCGCCGTTGTTGGTCACGGCGGCAATGGTGCCCGCCACGTGGGTGCCGTGCCAGCTGCTGTGCCCGCCGTTGCAGCCGTCGCCCGGGTCGATGGCGTCGCTGTCGCGGCCATCGCCGTCGTTGCTGGCCGACGTGCTGGAAACGAAGTCATAGCCCGTGAGCAGGTTGCCTGCCAGGTCGACGTGCGGGCGGACGCCGGTGTCGATCACCGCCACCACCACACCGTCGCCGGTGCTCTGGTCCCAGGCCGAGGGCAGGTTCAATCCGCCGACCGGCTCGAAGTAGTGCCACTGGCTGGTGTAGTGCGGGTCCGTGGCGGTGGCCAGGGCCTGGAGCTTGCGGTCCGGCTCGGCGTAGAGCACGTTGGGGTCGTCTGCCATCAACTGGCGAGCCACCGCCTCCAATTCGGCGACGCGGGCGGGTCGGTTCAGGTGCAACACCTGGGCACCCAGGCCATTTCGGTGGACTGAGAGGGCCTGCAATCCGGCCAGTTGCAGGCGCTGGTGGGCCAGGGGCGTGGCCCGCAGTGCGGCGCGCCGGTTGCTCGGGGCATGGCTGCGGTATTGGACGATCAGGCGGTCAGTCGTCTCCGCCGCCGCGGCCATGCTCGCGAGCGCCGGTTCTGCAGGTTCGGCCGTCTGGCGGATCAGGCTGCTGCCTGGCACACCGGCTTGTGCGCGATGTGCGACCAGGGCGGCGCCAGCCAGCAACACGGCGGCTGCCCAGGGCAGCGGGCGGCGGGCGAAGGCGGGCAGGGCGGCGGGGGTCGAACGCATCGGCGGCTCCAGGCAATAACAAGGGGGCTCGGGGCCCTTTGGCGCCTCGAGCCCCCCGTGATTCGTCCGGCTGGGTGGTGAAATGAGCGCTGTTCCCGCTCAAGTTCGCGCACTATTTGACGTTCAGCCACCTCAGGGTGCGTGCGCGCTGGGCAACCCGATCAGGCTCGGCGGCCCGTGGGAGCCGGGCCGTCGGCGGGCAGCGACGCGGCGATCGCCACCTGTGCCAGCCAGTAGGTGGCCAGGATGCACAGACCCGCAGCCGGCACCGGTGCCAGAAACTTGTTGACGGCCAGTGTGGCGTCCGAGGTCATGAACAGCGCACCTCCCAGAGCGGCACGCGCAGCCAACGCGGCGCCGGCGGTGCCTTGCCGGGCCTGCCAGACGGCACCAGCCTGGGCGGCCATGCAGGCCAGGGCCGCCACATAGGCCAGCACCGGTCCGCGCAATGCGGCGGGCAGCGCAGGCCAGAGGAACCACATCACGGTGGCTGCCACCGCCGCGTAGGCGGCGAACGGCAGCTTGCGGATGGCGAAGCGTTCATGGCGGGTGAAGGCCACCAGGTAGGCCGCGTGGGCGAACAGGAAGGCCACCAGCCCTGGCAGGAAGCCGGCCTCCGGCCACAGCAGGGCCACGTCGCCGACCAGCGACAGGCCCAGGCCCGCCAGCACCCAGTGCCTCGTCGTGCCGCCGTTGCGTTGCCATGCCCAGCCGATGATCAGCAGCGTGGTCAGTGGCTTGAACACGAAGTTCAGCACCGGCAGTGCCAGGGGCCCGGAGGCAATGGCCAGCAACCCACACAGGAGAGCGGCGGGCAGCAGGCGGGCGAGCAAGCGTTGATTCATGGCCGTGGCACTGTGGCGTCAACCGCCAGTGTTGTCATTGGGAGAAGCACGCGAGAACCCCTTGACGCCTGTACCATGCGCAGCGGAACATCGTGGCGCGGCAAGGCTCTCGGCAGTACCGGCCGCGCGGCAGAACACAGGAGTTGGGAGCAAGGTTGGCAAGACGGCTGGCAGTGTCTTCGCGGGTGGCCATCCAGATCGGGTTGGCCATGGCCGTGGTGATCGTCGGTACCACGGCCTTTGCCTACCGGAGCACCTTCCAGCTGGTGCTCGAAGCCAGCCAGCGCGGCCTGCTTCAGACGATCGAGGCCCGCGCCGCACAAGACGGCGACAACTTTGTGCTGGCCAGCGTCAACGCCCAGGCGTTGCGGGATGAATGGCTGAGGCGCCTTCGTGCCATGGGCGACAGCGACCCGCGGGATGAATTCGACGCCTGGTTCGGCCGCTCTGCCGATGGGCTGACCCGCGTTCGCCCCGAACGGGACGACCACCGACACCTGCCCAGCATCTACATCCGGGCCCAGGTGCCGCAAGACGAGGTCTTGCGCCGCAGGGTGGTCAGCGCCTTCACGCTGCTGCGTGAGTGGGGCCCGCCGATGACGCAGCGCTACTACTCGGCCTACATCGACCTGCCAGGCACCTCGCTGATCATGTTTTCGCCCAGCGTCAACTGGGGCCAGCAAGCCGATGCCACCACCAACAACGTCGACTATCCGCCGGTGCGCGACACGACCCCCGACCGCAACCCGGCGCGCGAGAGCCGATGGACCGAACCGTACTTCGACGACAAGGCCGGCATCTGGATGGTTTCGACCATCACCCCGGTGGATCTCGACGGCGAATGGATCGGCACCGCCAGCCAGGACGTCGCCATGGACGCGCTCTACACCCGCGCCCTGGCCGAAGAATCCGCCGAGGTCTACAGCCTGATCCTGCACCCCAATGGCCAGGTCATCGTCCATCCGAAGATGATGAAGCAGATCGAGGCCGCCAGGGCACCGTTGGCGGTGGACACGCTGAATGACCCGCTGCTGGCCGAGATTCGCGCAGCGGCTGCGCCGGCCGATGCCAAGCCTCGGTTGGTCAGCACGGCCGATGGCCGCTTCTACCTCGGGATGGCGCGCATCGCGGGGCCGGGCTGGTCGACCGTCACGGTCTATCCGCGGGCGCTCGTCGAGCGGGCCGCCATCGCGGCCGCAGGCCGTGTCATTGCCGCCGGCGGTTGTGCCCTGGCACTGGCACTCGGTCTGCTGGTCTGGGTGTTGAGGCGCGAGATCGCCCAACCCCTCAAGGAACTTCGTCGCGCGGCGGACACCATCCGTGCAGGGCGGCTGGCGGCGCCCGTGCGCAAACGCCGCGAGGATGAACTCGGCGAATTGTCCGATGCCTTCAACGAGATGGCCCGTGCCATCAGCGAGCGCGATCGACACCTGACGATCCAGAACGAACAGTTGCAGCGTGACGTGGTTGAACGCGAGCAGCGCGAGCGCCTGATCAGGGAGATTTCCAACACCATGCGGCTGTCCGCCGACGCGGCCGAGCTCGGCCTGTGGTCCTGGGACATCGCCAGCGGTGCTGTGCAGTTCGACGACCAGATGGCCCGTCTGCACGGGATGCAGCGCGGCAGCACGCTCGACATGAGCGCCTGGCGGCGCCTGCTCGGCCGCCTGGGTGCGCCAGCTCTGGATGCCTTGCAACAGGCCGTGCAGCGCTGCGACACCAGCAATCTGCGCCTGCAGGCCACCGCCGAGCTGGGTGGCGACCGCCGCCACCTGAGCCTGCTGGCGCGGCTGGAACTGGACGAACATGGGGTGCCGTCACGCATCGCCGGCGTGGCGATGGACATGACCCAACGCGTTCAGCAAGAACAGCGGGTGTTTCACATGGCGACCCACGATTCGCTCACCGGCCTGCCCAACCGCGCCCAATTGCACGAGGCGCTGGAGGTCTCGATCCAGCGCGCGGGCGGTTGTGGGGCCGTCATGTTCATCGACCTGGACCGTTTCAAGCACGTCAATGATTCGTTGGGCCATAGCGTGGGCGATCAGGTCCTGCGCCACGTCGCCGGCACGCTCGGCCAGTGCGTTCGGCCCGGGGATCTGGTGGCGCGGCTGGGCGGAGACGAGTTCGTCGTGTTGTTGCCACGCGCCATCGACGAGGCCTCCGCCAGCGGCGTGGCCCAGCGCATCCTGGACACGCTTGGCGAGCCGATGGTGGTCGACGGCCGACCGATCCGCTGTACCCCCAGCATCGGCATCAGCCGGTTTCCCTTCGATGCGACCGATGCGCACAGCCTGGTTCGCCTGGCCGACATCGCGATGTACGAGGCCAAGCGCCATGGGCGCAACCGCTATTGCCACTTCCGCCCGGAGATGGCGCCGGCCGAGGAGGGCCTGATCGGTATGGACGCGGAGTTGCGCCTGGCCATCTCGCGCGGTGAGTTCGAGCTCTGGCTGCAACCCAAGGTCGACCTGGACAGCGGTGCCGTCGACTCCGCCGAGGTGTTGCTGCGCTGGCGTCGCCCGCAGCGCGGCGTGCTGCTGCCGGGCGAATTCCTGCCCGCTGCCGAGGAGCGGGGCCTGCTGCCCGACATCAACAGCCATGTGCTGCAGCGTGCCTGCGAGCTGCTGGCGCGCCGCCAGCGCGGCGGCCAGCGCATGCTGGCGCTGGCGGTGAACCTGTCGGCCGACCACTTTGCCCGCGCCGGATGGCCCGAGACGTTGCGCGACCGGTTGCAAGAGCATCGCCTGGCCGCCGAGTGGCTGCATCTGGAGATCACGGAATCCACGCTGCTGCACGAGGATCCGTGCGTGATGGACAACATCCGCCTGCTGCGCGAGATGGGGGTGCGCCTGTCGCTTGACGACTTCGGCACCGGCTACTCGGCGCTGTCGTACCTGGACCGAATCACGGTCGACGAGCTGAAGATCGACCGCAGCTTCATCGAGAGGATCCGTTCACCTGACGACGCTGCTTCTCTGGTGCGGGCCATCATCGGCATTGGCAAGGAGATGAAGCTGAACGTCGTGGGCGAGGGGGTCGAGACCCGCCTGCAGGCCGAGTTCCTGCGCGCACTGGGCTGCCACCACGGCCAGGGCTACTGGTTCGCCCGCCCGATGCCCGAGCCCGAGTTCGACCATTGGCTGAGCCGCCACAGCCAGACCAACATGCTCACCCGCGATACCGGCCCTGTTCCGTTGCACTGACCCGCTTCCACCAGGGTCAGGGCACATCCTCCGGGTTTCGCTCGCCGCGCATCTCCGCCAGCAACTGTCGCCGGTCTCGCTCCAGTTCGCGCAGGCGGGCCTGGATGACCGAGACCTCCACGAAGTCGTCCGAGCGTGTGTCCAGCGCGATCTGCCGTGCTGCGCGCAGGCGATCCACAGCGCCGAGGATGTCGCCATTTGCCGCTGCGGCTTCGGCACCGGCGCGCAGCGAGCGCAGGCGCAAGCCCAGCGGCTCGGCACATTGCGCCAGCGTTTGCCAGGCCAGCGCGTCGCGCCTGTGTTCGGCCACCCAGGTTTGCAGCGCCTCGGTGGACTCGCGCAGCGATTCCGCTGCGGCGGGGTCGCCACTGCGTTGGCGGGCCAGTGCGGCCTGGGCACGTGCCAGAAGCACCGGGCGCGAACGATCATGGGCCAGAGGCGCGAAGGCGTTGTTCAGGGCGGGGACCATGCGCCCCGCAGCCCCGCCACGTTCACCCACCATGGCCACCCTCAACAGCGCAAACTGGCGCTTCGCCTCGGGTTCCCCGGCAAAGCGGGCTGCCACCAGCGCCGCGCTCTGATCCAGGATCTTCTCTGCCTGGTCGAAATCGCGCAGAAAGATGGAGGCCAGGGCGCCGGCATAGAGCGCGGCCAGCCTCGGCAGATCAGCCATCGGGGCGCCCGGCGCCGCCAAGCCTTGCATCCGCAGCAGCGCCTGGTCATTGCGGTCCATCAGCACCTTCGAGCGGGCCTGCATCAGCGCATGGGGCACGGCCGAGGTTTTCGGCGGCGGGGTGGCCGCTTCACGCAGGCGCAAGCGGGCCTCGCTGATGCGCTCGATGGTCAGTGGGTGGCTGCGCAGATAGGGGTACTGGTTGTTGTCGTTGAGGCGCGAATTGCCCTCCAGCTTTTCGAACATGCCAGCCATGCCCGAAGGCGAGTAGCCGGCGTTGCCCAGCAGATCGATGCCGATCCGGTCGGCCTCGCGCTCCATGTCGCGCGAGAAGCTGAGTTGCCCCTGGGCCAGAGCGGCCTGGCTGCCCATCACCACCGCTTGCGCCACATCCGGGCTGGACGAGCGGGACGCCGCCAATACGCCCACCAGAAAGCCAGCCAGCGCGGCCATGCTCTGGCGCTGGTTGTTGACCATGCTGCGCGCGATGTGGCGCTGCGTGACATGCGACAGTTCGTGCGCCAGGACCGAGGCCAGTTCGTCGCTGCTGCCCGTCAACGCGATCAGGCCCAGGTACACGCCGATGTAACCGCCAGGCAGTGCAAAGGCGTTGACGGGCCGCTCGCCGACCAGGAAGGTCTCGAAGCTGTAGGTGCTGTCCAGGTCCTGCCCGATCTCGCCTCGCGAGCGAGCCGCACTCAGCAGGGGGTTGAACAGGCCATGCAGGTACTCGAGCAGCACCGGGTCGTCCAGGTAGGCTGGGTCGCGACGGATGTCGCGCATGATGCGCTCGCCCAGGCGGCGCTCGGCCAGGATGTCGAATTCCTCCGAGACCGAGTCTCCCAGTGCGGGCAGGCGCACCTGGGCCAGGGGAGCGGTTGCCGGCCAGCTGGTGGCCAGCAGGGCCGACAGGGCCCATGCCAGCGGGCGGGTGTGGCGGCGGCGGGGTGCGTGGGGCAAGGCAGATGAAGTGAGGAGACAGGACAGGTCGACCTGTGCCTGAAGGAAAAGGTTCCTCGCTGGGCGCAGCGTCGTCGCTATCATGACACCGACTTGTATCTCTGGCGTGTCCCACGCCGGCCCCCACATGACCGACGAACTGACCCACTTCGACGCCCAGGGCCGGGCTCACATGGTCGACGTCTCAGCCAAGGCAGAGACCCACCGCGTGGCACGTGCCACCGGCTCGATCCGCATGGAGCCGGCCACGCTGGCCTTGATCCTGTCCGGGCAGGCTGGCAAGGGCGATGTGCTGGGCATCGCCCGAATCGCCGCCATCCAGGCCGCCAAGCGCACCGCCGAGTTGGTGCCGCTTTGCCACCCGCTGCCACTCACCCGGGTCAGCGCCGAGTTTGTTCCGGACACCGCCACGAACACCGTCAGCTGTACCGTCCAGGCCGAGACCTTTGGCCGCACCGGAGTGGAGATGGAAGCACTCACTGCGGTGCAGATCGGCCTCCTCACGATCTACGACATGGTCAAGGCTGTTGACCGTGGCATGGTGATGGAAGGCATTCGCCTGCTGGAGAAACAGGGCGGCAAGTCCGGGCACTGGGTCGCGCCGCGCTGAACTGGCCGGTCTTACCGTCCGAAAACTGCCCTTCAGCCGCCAAATCCCCCGCCGATACTGCTTCGAGCGGTCCGACATCGGGCCAATCAAAGACATTCGTTGGAGGGAATTTCCGTGGCGTTTCTGTGGAAACTCAAGATCGGCGTGCGCTTGACGCTGGCCTTTGGCGCCTTGATCGCGCTGCTGCTCGCTGTTTGCGGCTACAGCGCGGTGACAAGCAGCCGCCTGGCTGGCGACCTGGAGGCCACGGCCACCATCGACCTGACCCGTGTCCAGATGGCCTACCAACTGGAGCAACAGGCCAGCCTGATCGCCCGGGCCAGCCGCGAACTGCTGCTGGTCGACGGTGCCGGCCAGATCAAGAAACAACGTGAGCTGATTGCCAACAACCTGGCAGCCAGCGACGAGACCTTCACCAAGCTGGTCGCCCTGGGCTCGCAAGGCGAATCCGAGGAGATCGTCGCACGGGTCAAGGAGGCCCGCTCCCAGTACACCGCGGCGGTCGGCAAGTTTCTTCAGACGCTGGATGCTGGCAACCCGGACGACGCCCGCACCTCGCTGCTGATCGAACTTCGGCCGGTGCAGACCGCCTACGAGAAGGCCGTCGACGCGCTTGCCGCCACCATTTCCAACCACGCAGAAGAGAGTGCCAGTGCCGGTCAGAAGACCGCGCAGACCGCCAGCCTGACGGTGATTGCACTGGGCGCCGTCGGTGTGCTGCTGGCTGCCGGTGCGGGCTGGGCCATATCGCGCTCGATCACGGTTCCGTTGCGCGAGGCCATCGACGCGGCCCGGAACATCCAGCAGGGCGATCTGCGCGGGCGCATCGACGTCCATACCCAGGACGAGATCGGCGAGTTGCTCACGGCGATGCAAAACATGCAGAGCCACCTGACCCATGTGATCGAGGACGTGACGCGTGCGGCCCGCGACGTGGCCACCAGTTCCGACGAGATCGCCCACGGCAATGCCGACCTGTCGGCGCGCACCGAGCGCGCCGCCACCAACCTGCAGCAGACGGCTTCGGCGATGGAGCAGATATCTGCCACGGTCGCCGGCAGCAGCGCCAAGTCGCGCGAGGCGTCGGACGTGGCGGCCCGCGCCCGCAGCGCAGTGATCCAGGGCGGCGAATCGGTGGACAGCCTGGTGGGCACGATGACCCGGATCGCCGAGTCGAGCAGCCGCATCAAGGACATCATTTCCGTCATCGACGGCATCGCCTTCCAGACCAACATCCTGGCGTTGAACGCCGCCGTGGAAGCCGCCCGAGCCGGCGAACAGGGTCGCGGTTTCGCGGTGGTTGCCGGCGAGGTGCGTTCGCTGGCGGCACGCGCAGCCTCTGCCGCCAAGGAGATCAAGGTATTGATCGACGACTCGGCCGACAAGGTCGCGCAGGGCACCCAGACCGTGGCCGACGTGGGAACGCGCATTCGCGGCATCGTCGACGAGGTCGTCGACGTGCGCCAACTGATCGAGGAGGTCAGCGTCGCCAGCCAGCAGCAGGAGACCGGCATTGGCTCGGTCAACGTCAGCGTGGCCGATCTCGACCAGGCCACTCAACAAAACGCCGCATTGGTCGAAGAACTGGCCGCCACCACTGAATCGCTGAAGACCAACGCCACGCGCCTGGTGTCGACGGTGGAGTTCTTCCGCATCCCCGCGACCGCCTGAGCTTCAAACAGAAGGGACTGAACCATGATGACCCCCCCCACTGCATCCAACCTGCTGGCCACGGTCGCCGTGTCGCTGGCCGCCACGCTGTGCCTGGCGCCCTCCATCGCCCTGGCCGACCCGGCCCCCAAGATCGTCAAGAAAGTGCCGCCGGATTTCCCCGGCGAGGCCACGCGCAAGGGCATCACCGACGGTGTGCTGAAGGCCAAGCTGTCGATCGACGGCAACGGCGCAGTGACCGAGGTGGCCATCCTGGAAGCCACGCCGGCCAAGGCCAAGATCTTCAACGACGCGGCGACCAGCGCGCTGAACCAGTGGAAGTTCGAGGCCAGCGGCAAGCCGACCAGCTACGAACTGAAACTGGTGTTCTCGCAAGAGTAGTTCCGCGCGGCCCCCACAATACGAAGGCCTCGGCGTCCCGCCGGGGCCTTCGTATTTCTTGGGGTGCGCGAGATGACAGATCGCAACCTGCTGATCACCGGCGCAAGCCGGGGCATCGGCGCCGCCACCGCCCGGATGGCCGCCCACCAGGGCTGGAACGTGGCGATCAACTACCACCGCGACCAAGCCAGCGCCGAGGCCGTGGCGGCCGAGGTGAGGGCCGCGGGGCGGCGTGCTCTGGTGGTCCAGGCGGACGTGGCCGACGCGGCGCAGATCGAGGCCCTGTTCGCCGCTGTCGATACGGGGCTCGGGCCGCTGCACGCCCTGGTCAACAACGCCGGCGTGGTGGATGTCGCCGCGCGGGTCGAGGGGATGAGCGCCCAGCGCCTGCAGCGCATGTGGGCCACCAACCTCAGCGGCAGCGTGCTTTGTGCGCGCGAGGCGGTACGCCGCATGAGCACACGCCATGGCGGCGCGGGGGGCTCGATTGTCAACCTGTCGTCGGCCGCCGCGCGGGTGGGTTCACCGGGGCTGTACCTCGACTACTCGATGAGCAAGGCCGCCATCGACCACTTCACCACCGGGCTGGCCCGGGAGGTGGCGGGCGAGGGCATCCGCGTCAACGCCGTGCGGCCCGGCATCATCGCCACCGACATCCATGCCACCAGTGGCCACGCTGAACGGGTGGCGGCCAGCGTGTCGCTCATCCCGATGGCGCGCCTGGGCACGGCCGGCGAGGTGGCCGAGTCCATCGTCTGGCTGCTGTCGGACGCTGCAGCCTATGTGACGGGCGCCCTGCTGGACGTGGCCGGCGGCCGATAGGTCCCGTTTGGTGCCCCGCCCCCACGTTCTTGGAACAGGGCATGGGATGGCGCCGTCATCGTCCGTCGCTACCATGGCTCCACCATGCGCACCACGGCCGCCTCGACACTGACCCGCCATGCCCGCCCGCAGACGCTGGGCGAGGAGATCGCCAACGCGGTCAGCCACGGCCTGGGCTTCCTGCTGGCCATCGCGTCGCTGCCGATCCTGGTGTTTCATGCAGCCCAGCGGGGCACGGCGGTGAACGTGGTCGCGGCCAGCGTATTTGCCGGCACCATGATCCTGCTGTACCTGGTGTCGGCGCTGTACCACGCGCTGCCGCCCGGCAGGGCCAAGCTGTGGCTCAACCGCATGGACCACGCCGCGATCTACCTGTTCATCGCCGGCAGCTACACCCCGTTCGCGCTGGGCGTGCTGCACGGCGGCTGGGGATGGGCGCTGTTCGCGGTGGTTTGGGCGGCGGCGGTTGCGGGTGTCGTCATCAAGTTGCTCGACCGCCTGCGCCACCCTGGCTGGTCCACTGGCCTGTACGTGGCCATGGGGTGGCTCGCGCTGCTGGCTGCCGGGCCGCTGATGCAGCGCATGTCGGTGCCTGGCCTCGTGTGGCTGCTGGCCGGCGGGCTGAGCTACACGCTGGGGGCGGTGGTCTTCATGCTGGACCACCGGGTGCGGTACGGGCACTTCGTCTGGCACCTGTTCGTGCTGGGCGGCAGCGCCTGCCACTTCTTCGCAGCACTGTGGCACGCGCTGCCGGCCTGACCTGAAGCGCGCCAGCCCTGATGCGCAGGGCCACCGATCGGCATAGAGTCGCCTGGCGCATGCGGCGCCCCGGGGCGCCGGTGCGCAGCGTTCATCGACAGTCCGACAGGAGTATCACCATGACGACGTCCACCTTGCGCATTCACCGGCTCGCTGCCGCCCTCACCTGCGCCCTGCCGCTCGCGGCCTGGGCCCAATCGACCATCGTCACCGCCAAGATCAATGGCGACGACCAATGGAAGGTCTACATCACCACCCAGGCCACCAGTGACGGCTACCAGTACGCCAACGGCTGGGGATGGCCGATCACCTACACCAGCACGCTGTGGCTGCCGCAGACGCCTACCGGCGCCAACTACAGCGACTACTGGCTCAACATCTGGGTGCAGGATGTCGGCGGCGGCGGCCCCGACCTGCTGGGCGAGTTCAAGATCAGCGGCAAGAAGGGCTGCAAGTTCGACAACGGAACCACCAGCCTGCTGACCCAGGCCGCCAACTACTGGCATGTCAGCGCGGCCTTGCCGCAGTCGCCGGGCGGCGCACCGGTGTTGAACTTCCCGGCCGCCTTCACCACCTACCTGCCGCCGTATGTCCAACCGATGCTGACCCCGGCCGACATGGGCGCCAACGGGGTGGCCCCCTGGGGCCCCATCCCGGGCATCAACGCCAATGCCCGCTGGATCTCGAACCCCACGGTGACGTGGTTCAGCGAGAGCTGGTTCCAGGCACACATCAAGTGCAAGTGAGCGGCAGTACTCCGAATGCGCAGTTGTGTCTGCCTTACTTGCTGGGTGACGGAGCCTTGCCGGCGGCAGACACCAGCGCGCCATAGAGCGAACTCGGCATACAGCCATCGACCTGTGCCGCAAAGCGATACCCATACTTCGCGGTACCAGCCATTTCGATGTCCTTCCATGTGGACGCGGTGAAAGGTGCCAGTGGTGCCTCGTCGCCGCGCCCGGCCGCCGGGATCGGGCAGTGGTAGGAGCGTGCAGGTTCGTGACGCACTGCGGCGCGAACCTCGGGCCGCCGATCCAGTAGCGGATCAGGCACCTCGACTTGACACAAGGCGGTGTTGCGCAGCGCGACTGGATCGCAGGTCCCCGAGGGCATCGGCAGGGCGCGGACGTTCTCACGAACCGCGCAAAACGCCTCGCCGGCCGACGAGAACCCCAGACCTTTGGGCATAGCCCGGTTGCCCCCTTGGGTTTCAATCAGGCAGCGGTAGTCGGCCGCCAGTGCCGAGGCTGGCAGGCCAGCCGCTGACATCGTCACGATCCAAGGGGCCAGGGGAATGAGGCGACGCAACATGGGGCGAACTCCGGTGTAGTGGATCAAAGCGGAACGAAAAAGGCGTGGCTGCCCGATGGCGGACGCTACTGCCCGCCCTCGAGCGGCTTGGCCGCCCCCAGGGCACATTGCGTGCGCTGCTGGCCGCAAGCCTGCTTGCAGGCAGCAAGTTTGAGCGCAGCTTCGGACGATCCCGGCCGACCGATGCCGCAGGCCGCTTCGCAGGCCCTGTTGGCCTCGCCGCACGGACCGCTGGCGCCCGAGTTATTGCGGATGGCGTCGAGCCACGGGGAGCGCTGCGTGGTGGCCCGCTGGGCGGATGGTGTGGCCGCAGCGGGCGCCTGACCCTGAACCGGGGCAACAGCGGCATCGTTTGCACTCTGGGTCATTGCGGTCATCGCCAAGCTCTTGCGGAGACTGCGGAAGCGCTCGGTGGACATGCAGTCGTTCGTAACGTCGCCAAACTGCGGGCCGACAATCAGGCGTGCGGACTGGGGCAGATCCTGTTGCGCTGTGGGCGGGAGGTAATGCGCATCGTTGACGTCTTCCCAGCGCACGTCCTTGCGCTTGCAGACGTAGTCAAAAACCTGTCTGCCGTCCCTGGCCAGGCAGCGGTTCCCGTCCGCGTAGGCCCGCAGGCCCATGTCACATGACTGCACGGCGGCGCACATGGCGCGGTACTCGTTGTCCGCCACCACTCCAATGGCACGGCCGGCAACCTCGCAAGCGAATGCGACGGCGGCGGCACTTGATTGCCAAGCACCCGACGCGAAGACGAACGCGACCATCCAGAGAAAACGGCGCATGGCGCTCCTTCCGATGAGTGCAGGCCACCCACCGGCTGCCACGCATCAACGGGCTCTCGGTGGTCCGGGTTGACAAGGGGGCATTGTGGCGATGGTTCGCGCCCGCTGCGGGATCATTTCAACTGGCGGGTGTCGATCCAGCGCACCCGGCCGGTTCGGCGCTTGACCTCGTTCATCATGTGCTGGGTGCCGCCGGGGCCATCGCCGCCGTCGCCGTTCCACAGGCAGATGAAGCGCGCCTTGTCGGGCCCCCAGGCCAGCGCGGTGTGGGTGAGCCAGGTGTTGCAGCGCTCGTAGGCGTTGGCGCGGGTGGGTACTGGGCCCAGGTCATCAGGCATCAGGCGGGGCGGGTCGGACAGACGGGCGCGCACCGCGTACCAGCGCTCGCGCCACGCGGCACCCTCATGGCTGGGCAGGATCGAGCGCTGGATGAACTCGGGTTCGTCGAAGGGCAGCATCACCTGGCAGCGCAGGCCACGCTCGAGCGCCGCTTCGAGGAACAGCAGATCGCCACCGGCGGCGCACTGGCTCAATGCGAGGTCACCTGCCGCGCCACCCCAGGCGTCGAGTGCGGCCCCGATCTCGCGTGCCGCCGCAGCCTCCAGCATGGGGGGAAACCGCGGCTCGGTTCGGCCCGGTGCGTCCACCATGTGGCCGGAGAAGAGCAGCACCTGCCGCGGCACGAAGGGCGGTGCAAGGCGCCGGAGCTCACGCTCGACGATTTCCAGCGCCAGTGACGTCTCGGTGGGCCGGAAGCCCAGGTCGCGCAGCAGTCTCAGAGACTGCTGGGTGGAGTCGAGCGCGAACCAGTCGCGGTCGGCGGCCGCCACGGCGGTGCGGTGGTCGCGCTGGACCGCTGCGGCGTCGAAGCACAGCAGGCTCAGCAGCGCCTGAGAGGCACGCGCCCAGTAATCGCGCGGCGACTTGTCCAGGGCGCTGCCGATGGCCCAGCGCACGCCGCCCAACAGGGCCTCGGTCTGCTCTGGCTGCGCGTCACCGCCAAGGTGCGCCCGCAGTACCGTAAGCAACAGGGCGTTGATGCCCGAGTAATGGTGAGCCGGATCGGCCAGGAACGCGTGTCGGTAGGGGGCGATGGCTTCAGCGAGGCAGGCGTCTTCCTGCGCCGCAGCGTCCTTCAGAGCGCCTGGCTGGGTGGCGCCCGAACCTGGCGCCGGGTGCCAGCGGCCAACCCAGGCGTCTTTCTCGACCCGGCCCGCCAGCGCCCAGCATTCGGCATCCCCCGTGTGGTCGTCGGTCAGTGCCTGTGTCCACTCGCGGGCCTCTTCGTAGCGGCCCAGCCGGCCCAGGCAGATGGCCTTCTTCTGACGCGCAATGAGGTCGCCGGGCTCGATGTCCAGGGCCGTGTCGAAGTGCTCGAGCGCCAGCCCGGGCTGGTGCAGTTTGAGCAGGCAGTTTCCCGCCTCGCGCTGTGCCTCCAGTGCCAGTGCACGGGTGGGGGTCTCGTCGGCCAGCGTCATGATGTCGCCCGGGCGGTTGCGCTGCCGCGCCACCTCCATCCGGCGGGCCCAGCCCTTGTAGGCGTCGCTGAATTCGTTGTCGCTGTCCAGCAGCAGCTTGCGCCACTGCGGCTGCTCCAGGTGCGGCAGCAGCGCGTAGACCGGGCTGACCCTGCGCCGCGTCGAGGTGGCCAGCGTCTCGCGTGCCATCTCGGCCAGGCGCGCGATGTCGGCGGCCAGCGAGGCAGCGGCCGGCGCACCACCGGCCAGGCGGTAGCGCAGCTTGCGCTCGGTGTAGGTGTCGAACGCCTTGGCGCTCTCGGCCTCGCCCCCCCACGCGGCGTCGACCCCGTAGGCCAGCACCACGCCGCGAGCCCTCAGCGCGTGCCGCACGCCCAGCTCGTACCAGACATTGGCGTTGACCAGCGTGAGGTCGGCCACCACCAGGTCGGCGACCAGCAACTCCTGGAACATGTCGGTTCGGATGTCGCCGGCCCGCAGTTCCTCGTCAGCCCGGAAAACCTCGCAGCCGGCAGCTTCCAACGCGGGCCGCAGGAGTTCGTCGAGCACCCGGTTGAAGTCGATCGGCACGCCATCCGGCCCCGGCTTGCTGCCGAAGGGCATCGCAATGAAGGCGTGTGGTTTCATGCCGTCGACGCGCTGGGCAGCTTCAGGTTCAGCTCGGCCGCCAGGCCACGAAGGCGCTCGCTGCGCGCCTCGCGGGTGGCCAACGCGCTGGCGCTGACGCTGCCCGAGCGTACGCGCCGGGCCCAGCGACGCTCGGCGGCGACATCGCCCAGGCCGATGGCCGCTTCCCACAGGCTCACGCAGGCCCAGTAGCGGGCGCTTGGCGTGGCCTCGGCTCGCCCGGCGATCGGTACCGCCAGCTCGCGTGCCTCGCGCCAGGCGCGGTGGGCCTGCGCGCGGTCGGCCAGGGCTTCGTCGGCACGGCTGGCGCGCAGATGCGCTGCGGCGCGGGCCAGCAGCAGCGGCGCCAGTTGGGCGGCGTTGTAGTGATCCTCGCGCAGCACGAAAGCGCGCTCGTGCGCCGCGAGCGCCTCGGCCAGATCGGCCGGCTGGTGGCTGCGCTCCCACTGGCGCTGATGGATGGCCGCCCACAGGCTCAAGGTCTCGGGGTCGTTGGTACCGGCGGGCGACAGCGGCGCCAGCAGGTCGCGGGCCGCCGCGGTGGCCTTGGCCTCGCTGGGCCGCCGGCTGCGGAACGTGGCTTGCGCGAGTTGCTGGGTGGCGTGGCTGTCGCTCGGGTTGAAGCGGCGCAGTTCGGCCCAAGCCCGCATGGCGCTGCCCCAGTCCTCGGCGGCCATTGCGCGCTGGGCACGATCGAGCCAGTCGCGCGCGCTCCGAGGTGACGCCAACTTGCGTGCGGGGGGCGGCGCGCCAGCTGCGGGCGGGGCCGGTGCCTCGGCGACCGGCGGTTTCAAGCCGGGCAGCAGTGCATAGACCGGGCTGTCGGTCTTCGCCTCCGCGAGGATGGCCTTGATTGCGGCAGTGAGCTCCTTCTGGAAGCGCTGCGCTTCCTTGGCACCCAGGTCGGGCCCCAGGTGCTGGTAGCGGCGGATGGCGATGTGGTTGACGTCGAACGGGCTTTTGAACTTCGACTCGGCGACGACGATGGTGGCATGCGGTCGCAGCGCGTAGCGCACGCCCAGTTCGAACGCAGCGTTGACGTTGTAGGTCGACAGGTCCGCGATCACCAGATCGGCGCGCAGCAACTGCTCGTACATCGGGATGTCGATGGTGCCCGAGTGCACGATCTCGTCGGCCCGCAGGCAGCGCAGCCCGGCCTTCTCGACCGCCTGCTTGATGATGTCGTACGAGGCGTCCAGGTCGAGCACACGGCCGTCGGTGAAATCGGTCTTGCTGCCGAAGCCCTGGACGACAAAGCACACCTTGCCCGTCATGCAAAGCCCCGTAGGTGCTCGCCGCGCACCGCCTGCGCCGCGTAGGCGGTGCCCACGCGGCGGATGGCGTCGATGTGCTCGATCGAGTCCATGACCTGCACGGCCTCGGCGTTCACCTCGGCCAGGCCCAGTCCGTCCAGCCCCGCCCGGCTGACGTCGGGGTCATAACGCACGTAGGCGAACTGCTTGTGCACGGTCGAACTGGGTGTTTCGCCGGGGGCGGCAACCAGATCGCCGATCTCGCGGTCCAGTGCGCCGCCGAAGCGGCAGTCGCCGACCACGCGGCAGGCCATGTCCCAGCCGGCGCTGGCCGCGTTCATCAGCGCGCCGGGGATGTTCTTGGCATGGTCCAGCAGCCACAGGTCCTCGGCCTGCAGGTCGGGCCGGGCCCGCGCCGCACCGCCGGTGCCCACCGAGACGATCATCAACTGGTCGGTGCCGGTTTTCCAGTTCATCCGGTATGGTGCCGCGGTGGCCATCTGGAAGGCCAGGAAGGCCGGGTTGTTGTAGGTGGTGACGCCACCGTCGACAAACACGAAGGTGTGCTCCTTCGGGGTGCCTGGCGCCAGGCTCACCACCTCGGGCGGGAAGAAGGTGGGGGCGGCGGTGCTGGCCCGGACCAACTGCCACAGCGGCAGCGCGAGGTTGCAGTCTGGCCGGTCGCGCTGGTTGTACTTGGCCAACGGGTTGTTGCTCACCGGCCAGGGCGAATCGGTGCTGTGGTTGCGCAGCACCATCATCAGCACGGTGCGCAGGCCGGGGTCGCCCAGAAGGGCGGCCGGGGCATCCGGCGCGTGCCCCAGCGCGCGGTTGAGTTCGCGCTTCAGCTTGGCCGCCAGCGGCTCGTCGTCGTAGCCGTACTTGAGCCGCTTGAAGACACTGGCGCGGTGGAACATGTCCGCACCGCTGTCGAGGTAGAAGCGTCGGATCTGTTCGGTGGACAAGCCGGCCGATATGCAGGCGGCGATGATGGCCCCGGTCGACGTGCCGCAGACGAAATCAAACCAGTCAGCCAGTACCAGCCCGGGGCGGCCCGTGCGTGTGCGCAGTTCATCCTCCAGCCGGGCCAGGATCTCGACACTGATCAGGCCGAGGATGCCCCCGCCGTCGCAGGCAAGGATCTTCTTCGGGCCAGGGGCGGCCAGGCGTTGGGTTACCAGGGTGCTCATCTCATGGGTCCATGTGGTGGAGGCTGCTTTCAATATGCACGCAAGGCGCGGTGGCGCAGTTCGACTGGACTTGGCCCATGGCTGCCGCTTGAACATGCAGGCCAGGATGGTGGCGGCAGGGCGGCGGAGGCATCTGCGCTCGCCGGCCCACGCTCGCGGGCGCGCTCCAGCGACAGAGTTGCCACGAACCACCGTAACCGGTGGAACACCGTCAGCCACGGTTCCATCAGGGCGACAGACTCCAGTTTCATTTCAGCCACTGCATCCGGGCAGCACGCGCCCGCCGGGCGCGCAGAGGTTCTTGTCGAACCAGATTTCGTAAGTGTCGGTGGATGGGCGGGCGCTGCGCAGCCAGGCCAGATCGGCCTCGGCGCCTACCGCCCTTTCCAGGGCTTGCTGGCACCAGCGCGCCAGGTCCGGGTCGCTCCCGCCTTGGCTGCGCAGGCTGGGGCGGGCCGGTGCGCGCGCCTCGCCGGTCACCTCGATCGCGGGGGTGACGTAGCCAGCATCGGTCAGTTGCCGTGCCAACTGGTCGGCGATGGGGCGCTGGCGCTCGGTGGCGATCTGCAGGTAGGCCACCGGTCGCTGGCTGAAACTTCGCTGCAGCAGCGCGCTGACCCGGCCCGCCGCGTCGCGGCTGGTGGCCTGGCCAGGGGAGGCCGCCAACTCGGCCAGCAGGCCTTGCACGCCCGCGCGGCTCTCGCGCAGCGAGGCCGGGCTGGCACGCTCCAGCAGGGCCAGCGTGGCGGCCACGCCCAGGCGCGTGGATTCGGCCTCGGGTGCCTCGCGCAGCGCCCGCCGGGCCTGGGCGATCAGCATCGGCAGCGCTTCGGCGGAGCCGCCCGGCTCGAGCGTCAGCGTGGAGGTGGCGGACAGCCGGCTGTCGCGGGCACTGCTGAACACCGCCTGGCTTCGCTCCTGTGCGAGCGCTGCAGTCGCTGCGGGCGGCGGTATGCGCGGCAGGGGCGCAAGGGCTCGATCGGGCGTGGGTTTGGAGTGCACGCCGGAGGTGGGGCCGCCGCTGGTTGGCGTCGCTGTGGGCGCCGGGATGGCCGCCTCGGCCGGACGTGTGACCGCCGGTGATGGGTCGCGCTGGCTCAGCAGCGCCAGCTGATCGCGGGCGATGAGGCGCTGGGCGCTGCTGTCGAGCCGGTCCGCGTCGGCCAGGGCCTGCTCGAAGTGGCCGCGCGCGTCATTGCGCAAGGCCAGCAGCACTTCGCCGCTGGGGGGAGGGCTGCCGCGCAACATCAACTGGGCATACAGGTGGCCGAGAAAGTAGTGCGCTGGCGCCAGCCGCGCGTCCAGCGCCAGCGCGTTGGCGTACTCGGATTCGGCGCGTTCCAGCCGTGGCGGGCTGGCAAAGTGCTCGTCGATGCCACGCCCCAGGTGGCTCAGGGCCTCGCGCCGATTGACATGCTGCCAGCCGAAGGCCCCCAGGCCGGCGACGCCGACGGCACCCGCCCCACCCGCAGCCCACAGCAGCCAACGCCGGCGGCGGTGTCGTGTGAGGCTGTCGTCGGCCGCCTGCCGGGCCGCCGAGGTATGGGCATCGGCCGGGCCGGCGGGTGCGCCGCGGGCCTGCGCCAGGCGCTGGAAAACTTGGGTCACCACGTGCTGGCAGGCCGGGTCGTCCGGATCGCCGTCCCAACCCAGCATGTCCAGCGTGTGGAGGGTGCCGAATCCAAGCGGCAGGTCGACTTCGGCGATGCGCACTGGCAGCAACTTCTGCATGTCCCGGGCGCGGCCGGATTCGTCGCGTACGAAATCCGAGCGCACCGACGCTGCAGACCAAAGCACCAGAGCCAGCGGCGAGTTGCGCAACTGCTGCTCGATCTCGCTGGCGAAATCGCCGCCACCGGTGAGCTCGCGGTCCCACCAGACGTTGACGCCCCGCGCCTGCAGCACTTCGGCCAGGGCGAGAGCGGTGGCACGGTCTTCTCGGGCGTAGCTGATGAACAGGTCGGGCATGTTGCGGCGCAGGGGCGGGGGCCGCCAGCATCGCCGCAAATGGGGCTCGGGGCAAGGCCCCAGAACAATGGGCCGCGCCTGTCAGGCTGCCAGGCTGGCTGTCGCCACGGCGCCGATCCAGCGCGCGGCCTCGGCGTCGCTCAACGGCGGCGCGAACAGGTAGCCCTGGCCGAGCCGGCAACCCATGGCCCGCAGCGCGGCGGCCTGAGCCGGGGTCTCGATGCCCTCGGCGATCACCTCCACCTCCAGCGCGTCGCCGATGGCCACGATGGCCCGAGCAATCGCGTCGCCATGGGCTGCCCCGGAGAGGTTGTTCACGAATGCGCGGTCGATCTTCAATGTGGTGATGGGAAAGCTGTCGAGGTAGGCCAGGGACGAGTAGCCGGTCCCGAAGTCGTCGATGGCCAGCCCGAAGCCGGCCTTGCGCAGGTGGTGCAGGCGGGCCAGCATGGTGTCTGAACGGTCGACCAGGAGCGTCTCTGTCAGTTCGAGCTCGACGGCCCCAGGCGGCAGGCCGCTGCTGCCCAGCACCTGGCACAGGCGCTCGACGGCGTCCACGCTGGCAAGTTGGCGCGCCGACAGGTTGACCGACATCCGTAGCGCGGGCCGCGCCTTGCGCCAGTGCACCAGACGTTCGCAACTCTCTCGCAGCACCCATTCGCCAAGAGGCACGATCATGCCGTTGGCCTCGGCGATGGGGACGAACTCGCCCGGGCCGACCGGGCCCAGCGTGGGGTGCTGCCATCGCAGCAGGGCCTCGAAGCCGAGCACCGTGGCGCGCTGCCCTGCGCCACCGTCCGGCGGAATCGCCACCTGGGGTTGGAAGGCCAGATGGAACTGGCCCGCATCGAGTGCGCTGCGCAGGGTCTGCTCGATTTGCTGGTGTCTGCTGGGCGGCTCCTCCTCCCCGGCATGGTGCAGGCAGTAGGTGTTCTTGCCGCCTTGTTTGGCCCGGTACATGGCGCCATCGGCGTGCCGCATCAGGCTTTCGCGGTCATCTGCGTCGTCGGGATATAGGCAGGCGCCGATGCTGGCGGAGACATAGGCTGTGCGACCGCCCAGCCGATAGGGGGCGGCCACCACCTCGACCAGCTTGGCGGCCACCGCCTCGACCTGTGCGGTCTGGCTGTTGTCGTCGATGATGACGGCGAACTCGTCTCCTCCGAGCCTGCATACGCCGTCGCTGCGGCGCAGGGTGTCCGTCAGGCGGCGGCCGACCTCGCGCAGCATTTCGTCGCCGCCATCGTGGCCCAGGGTGTCGTTGATCTGCTTGAAGCCGTCCAGGTCGATGTAGATCAGCGCACACCCGCCGCCGTCGCGGGCGGCGCGGTCGACGGCGGCGTCGATCCGCTCGCGGAAGTAGTGGCGGTTGTGCAGCCCGGTGACGTTGTCGAAGTAAGCCAGGTCATTCAGCCGCACCTCGGCCTGCCGTCGCTGCGACAACTCGTGGTTCAGCCGCTCGTCGCGCTGCTGGAGCTGGGCCATCATCTGGTTGAAGCTGCGGGCCAGGGCGTCGACCTCCCGGCTGCCGCCGGCGGAGGCGCGCAGGCGGAAATCCTGCTCGCGGCTGACACGCTCTGTGATGTCGACCAGCCGCGTCAGCGGCCCCGCCACCCGGGCCGCCACCCGCCGCCAGAGCGGGATCGACAGACCGAACGCCAAGGCCGCGGCGAGCACGCTGAAGGCCAGGGTGCCAGCGAGCGCGCGGTAGGTCGACGCCAGGCCGACCTCCATCGCCAGGGTGCCGACGGTGTCGCCATGCAAAAGGACAGGCCGGTACAACACGGCGCCGCACCAGCGCAAATTCCAGCCGCGGCCATCCGGGCTGAGGCGGTGGCAATCAGCGCTGGTGGCCTGGGGCGCGTAGGAACCCAGCACACGACCGCCGGGCACGAAGATGCGGGCCTGCAGAACGTCCGGCGAGGCGGCCAGCGAAGCCAGGATCTCGTTGGCCTCGGTCTCGTTGCCGAAGGTCACGGCCGCCGCGCTGTTGGCGGCGATGATCTCGGCCTCGGTGGTCATGCTGGCTTCCAGCGCCTGGCGCCGGTTGGCAAACTCGTGCGCCACCATGCCCAGCGCGAACACGGTCAGTACCAGGCCGGTCAACGCCAGGCCCAGCGACGTGATCTGCCGCTGGATGGATCGGTTGCGGGCCCGGGCGCGCATGCCCTTACAGGCCTCCCGCCACGTAGCTGGCGAGCTTCAGCATGCGGGCGCTGAAGTTCAGGTTGGCGCGCCGGGCGACCTTCAGGTTGACCTCGAAGCCCAGCCGGGTGTCGCGTTTGTGGATCTCGATCATCACGCCCTTGTCGGCCAGGCCGTCGCCGTCGGTGATGGTCAGTACCGCCGTGCCGGCCAGGCGGGTCAGCACTTCGTCGGCGCTGGCCCGCTGGCTGTCGTCGACATAAAGCACGTGGCAATCGCTCAACACCTCGCGCGGCCCGACATGGCGCACGGTGATGCGCAAGCCGTTGAGAACCTGCTTGCCTTCCAGCCGAGCCAGTTGCTCATCCAGCGGTGTGCGGCCCAGCACGCAGAGGCGAAACGGTTCCTCCGGCGGCACCGGCCACTGGGTGAACTGGATGAAATTGAACAGATAGGCGGCCTTCAGCGCGCGCTCGTCCGCCTGGGCGAATGCGGGCCCGGCTGTCATCGACAGCAGAACTGCCAGCCACACGGCCGAAGTCTGGCGCAACAGGCTCATCTGAAGCTGCCGGTGAGCTCGATCCAGGCCGAGCGATGGCGTCGGCCAGTCGGCGGGTCACGGTAGAACTCGTCGATCGAGCGCTCGCGCTGGTTGAGGAGGTTGCGCCAACCCACCCGCAGGTCCAGGCCGGGCAATGCATTGCGCGAAACCACCGTCAGGTCCAGCAGGCTTCGCGGCGGCACGCGGCCTTCGCTGTTCAGGTATTCCCCGGTGTGCCGCAGTGCCAGGCTGGCGCGCAGCGCCTCGCCGGCGATCGGCGCCGACGCCTGCAGCTTGGCCACCTGGCGAGGTGAGTATTGCAGGGGCTCTTCGCCGTTGACAGCCGCGCGCTGCCAGGCCTGGCTGCCTCGCAGCAACCAGCCTCGCCATCGCCACTCGGCCTCCAGTTCTATCCCGCGGCCGCGGATCTGGCTGGCTCCCGGTGGCGGCTCGACAAGGTTCTCCACCCGGTATCGGTAGACGCTGCCAAGCACGCGAAAGCCCTCTCGCCGGTACTCTGCGACGCCTTCGCTGGTGGTGACCTGCTCGTCGGGCAGATCAGGCTGTTCTCCGAAGCTCCGCTCATTGGCCGATGCGAATCGGGTGGCCCGGCCTTGCGAGACTTTCAAAGCCCAGCCCGGGGACGGTTCCCAGACCATGGCCGCGCGCGGGCTCCAGGTCCACGGCGAAAAGCTGCGCCGGTCGGCACGCAGGCCGGCGGTGGCCCGCCAATCCGGGGTCAGGCTGATTTCGTCCTCGGCCGACAGTCCAATGCTTTGGCGGTGGTCATCCAGGCGAAACCGGCTGGTGTCGTAGTCGATCAAGTCGTAGGTCATCACCGGGTCGCGCCGCGCCCGGGCTCCCAGGACCATCCGGTGCCCCTCCAGGCCGTCGTACCCGAACTGGCTTTCCAGCGCCCACCAAACGCCGCTGGCTGCGGTGCGCAATGTGCCCAACTCGGAATCGTTGTCGCCATCCCGGTACGCATAGCGGCCGGCCTGCAGCCGAACCGACGACCGCCAGTGCTCTGCCGGCTGACCATCGTGGCCCAGCGAGACCAACTCATTGCGGTCGAGATAGGTGTAGTACCAGGCGGGCCGGAAGTCGGTGAGCACCTTGCGTTGCGAGGTCATGGCCTGAAGACTAAACCCCTCCCATTGCCCTTTGAAGAACACCCGCTGGTCGTGGCCGGTGCTGTCGTCGAAGAGGTCGCCGATCTCGGCCGATGGCAAGGCGTTGTTGGCGTGTACGCTGGCCGACAACAGCCATTCGGCGCCATTGGGCAACCGTTGGCCCCAGCTGACACGGGTTTCGCGTTCGCTCCAGTCGCCAACAGCCACACTGGCGCGCACGCCACCGAGGTCGCGCCCGCGCTGGGTGACGACGTTGATCACCCCGAGGAACGCGTTGTTGCCGTACATGGCCGATCCGCCGCCCGGAGCGTATTCGATGCGGTCGATCAGGTTGACGTCGACCAACGCATCGTGACCCAGGTAGAGCTGGTCATACAGGCTGTCGACAGCCGGGATGCCATCGACCAGCAGCAGCACGCGGCCGGCCAGGCTCCGTGGCCCACCGAGGCCGCGCGCGCCAAGAAACACGTAGTCGAGCGAATGGCTGACGTGCAGGCCGCGCATCTGGTCCAGCACCTCACCGAAGGTGCGCAGGCCAAAGGTGCGGATGTCGTCGGCCGTCAGCACAGTCACGGCCGAGGCGGCGTCGGTGACCTGCCGGGCGAAGCGGGCGGCGCTGACCACTTCGGTATCGAGCAGGCGCTCGAGTGGAAGGTCGGTCAGTTCGTCGGCCGCGGCGACACGGGCGCCGCCTGCCAGCGTCAAGGCCAGCACGGCAAGGAGGCGGGTTGTTGGTGAGTGGTACTGCAGCATCGTGGGCCAGGCGAAGAGCGCGCGAGCCGGGTTCGCACACGTTGCCCCGATTTTCAGTGGAGGCTGCCGCGCCAGTCGCAGGAACTGCGGGGCCGGCACCCCGCAGTTCGCGTTCTGATTGCCCGGTGCGCAAAGAAAAAGGGCCGTGCCCGGTCGCCAGCAGGCAACCGGGGCACGGCCGCAGGCCGTTCAGGCAGAGCGCATCAGCGCACGCGGCCC
>CAYJEC010000003.1:0-28594 GCA_964369025.1 uncultured Ideonella sp.
GACACCGACAGCTATGACTACGCCGACGGCGTGCATCCGTCGCACCTGGGCTACAAGATGCTGATGCAGTTGGTGGCCAAGGACATGGCCAAAGCGGGCTGGCTGTGAGTCAGGGCCTTCCGAACAGCGAACACAAGGACCAAGCGACCATGAAGATGACCCTCTCGTCGGCCCTCGCGCTGACTGCACTCGCCCTGGTGGCGAGCCCTGCCTCGGCCCAGTCGGCCGGCACGATTTCGGCCAAGATCGGCTACAACCAGATCATCCCGCAGGTGCGCAGTGGCGACCTGTCGGCGCCGAGCTTCCCAGGCACCAAGATCGACGTCGAGGAGGCCGGCGCGCCGATCTTCACGTTGTCGTACATGGTCACCGACAGCTTCTCCGTCGAGTTCTATGCGGGCCTGGGCTACAAGCACGACGTGGTCGGGGATGGTGCCATCGCAGGTGTCGGCAAGATCGGAAGCGTGCAGCAGATTTCGCCAACGTTGTTCGCCCAGTACCGGTTCCTGTCTGCCAACTCGATGGTGCGCCCGTACGTCGGCCTGGGGCTGACCTATGCCTACTTCTACGGTGAAGAGGGGTCGGCTGCGCTGACCGCGTTGACCAACCCGGGCGGCACACCGACCCGCATGGAGGCAGACGATGCATGGGGTATTTCGCCTCAGATCGGGGCCACCGTGAACGTGGACCGCAACTGGTTCGTCGACGTCTCGGTCATCAAGTCGTTCCTGACCAACAAGTCCCACCTGTCGACCGGCCAGTCGATCGAGACCAAGCTGGACCCGCTCGCGGTCAACCTGTCGGTCGGCTACCGCTTCTGAGGTGGGTGACCCGGCGCCAGGGCGCTGTCTCGGCGCTTTGCGAGCCGGTCTTCCCACAACTTGGTGGCGAGGATGCTGCCCGCCAATGGCAATGTGACCCCGTTGGCGATGATCAGGGCCCAGTCGCCCTGCCCCCAGCCGTAGACGAGCCAGAGGCCTACACCGGCCGTCAAGGCGGTGTAGGTGGCTGCCGAGATGCCGGCCACGTTGCGCGTGCGCAAGGTCAGCCAGGCCTGAGGCAGGAACGCCAGCGTGGTCAGGGCCGCAGCCGGGTAGCCCAGCCATTGCAAGAAGAGGTCATTGGTCATGTCACCATCGGGCAGGGCCCGGCACGCAGGTGGTTCATCGGGCGGGCCCATCCAGGATGGCCCATTGCACCAGGGCATCGATGGCCGGACGGGCTGACGCGGCCAGCGGGTGGTTAACGATCGCTACGACGACATACCGCTTGCCGGTGTTTGAAAGCACAAAGCCTGCCACGGCGGCGACATCGCGGAGCGATCCGGTCTTGAGGTGGGCCCGCCCGGCGGTGCCGGTGGAGCGCTTGAGGGTGCCGTCGGTGCCCGTGACCGGCAGCGAGCTGACCAGTTCGGGCATGACCGAACTGCCCCACGCACGTTGCAGGACGCGGGCCATGAGGTTTGCGCTCACTCTCACGTCACGTGACAGGCCGGAACCATTGTCGATGACCACCGCGCGCGACGCATCGTCACCAAACCGGGTGCTGAGCCACCGGCGCATGGCGTCGCGCCCGTCCTCAATTCGGACGCCCACCGGCTCGGGTGCCGCCCCCGAGGCCGGGGGAGCAGAGGGCAGTGGTGCGGGCAGGGCAAGGCTCAGGAACAACTGCTCGGCCATCACGTTGTTGCTGTACTTGTTGATGTCGCGCACCACTTCGGCCAGTGCCGGGGAGGGCAGCTCGAAAGCAAGACGAGCGCCCGCAGGCACGGGGCCGTCGCGCACCGCGCCGCCCAGGCGGCCGCCGAGTTCACGCCATAGCTGCTCGACGAGCCGGGCGTTGTAGGCCCGCGGATCGGCATGCGCCAGCGGCCAATTGCGCTCGCCACAACTGGCCGGGTACGCGCCGCCGAAGCGCACCCGCGTCGGGTCGGTCAGCACCGGTTTCAGCGCAGCCCGCCAGTCGTCACAGGCACCCGGTGCCAGCGACACGCTGGCGTCCACCTGCACGCCGGCCAACGCCGGCTCCACCCCCACCGTGGCCACTCCGCGCGCGGCGTCCGGGCTGAAGGTGTAGGTGACCGACTTGTAGTTCAGCAGCAAGGCGTCGGGCTGCACATTCTGCGGCTTGAAAGGCTCGTTGTCGAACTCGCCGGGCCAGCGTTCCCGCAGCGAAAACGCCGTGCGGTCGAGCAGGATGTCACCACGGATATCGCGCACCCCCATTTGCTGAAGCCGCCGCAACAGCAACCACACCCGCTCGACAACCAGCTTGGGGTCGCCGCGGCCCTGGATCACCACCGAGCCGTCGAGCACGCCATCGCGCAGCGCGCCGCTGAGATAGACCGGGGTGGTCCAACTCCAGGCTGGGCCGAGTTGATCCAGCGCCGCATACGTGGTGAACAGCTTGAACACCGAGGCCGGGTTGACCGGCGCGTGGTCGTTCCACGCCAGCAGACGCTCGCCGCTGCCCGCCTCGTCGACCACCGCCGACAGTGCGTTCGAGGGCAGGCGAGCCTTGCGCAAGGCCGCCTCCACCTCGATCGGCAGACTCTGCGCCGTGGCTTCGCCGATGGCCACAAGGCCCACCGCCATCAGCCCGCGCACAAGGAGCGGCCACAGGCTGGTCGAGCGGGCGTGTGAAGGCATCCCGGGATGTTCGCACGGCTACACTGGCGCGATGTCCAAGCCCTGGCTTCTTTCGCGATTCGCTGGCGCTCGGCCGCCAGGGCGGCCCGAATGAGACTGCTGGCCCTGGACACCGCCACGGAGCAGATGGCGGTGGGCATCGCCGACGGTGACTACTCTGCCGTGGTGAACGCCGAAGGCGGAGCGCGGGCCTCCGAAACCCTGATCCCAGTGGCGATGGACCTCCTGGCATGCCGCGGCCTGAAACCTGGCGACCTGGAAGCCATCGCGTTTGGCCAAGGGCCGGGTGCCTTCACGGGCCTGCGCACGGCCGTCTCGGTGACCCAGGGCCTTGCCTTCGGCATAGGCTGCCCGGTGCTGCCGATCGACAGCCTGATGATCGTTGCTGAGGACGCGCGGGCGCAGGCTCTGGGCGCCGAGGCCGGCTTACCTTTCGAGCTCTGGGTGGCCATGGATGCCCGAATGGGTGAAGTCTATGCCGCTGCGTACCGACATGACGGAGCCGATTGGCACACCCAGACCCCGCCGGCCCTGCTCGACCTGGCCGGCCTGGCTGCACGCTGGCAAAGCCCGAACTGCACGCCCGCTCATCTGGCGGGCAGTGCCATCGAGGCCTTCGCCGGCCGGCTGCCCTGGGGTGGGGCCGTGCTGTGGCCGACCGTGGCAGATCGAGCTGCTGCGCTGCTGAGGCTGGCGCGACAGGCCTTTGCCACGGGCCGGGGCGTGCCAGCCCAGTCGGCCTTGCCCCTCTACCTGCGTGACAAGGTGGCATTGACCACAGCCGAGCGTGAGGCCCAACGCGCTGCGAATGGGCCGCGGTCATGAACGCCCGCCGCCTGCCTGCCGGCCAACCCGCCCTGCGCCAGCGCGCCATGACGGTTCCTGATCTTGACCGGGTGGCCGATGTCGAGGCGCAGGCCTACGGCTTCCCCTGGTCGCGCGGGCACTTCACGGATTCGCTGGCAGCCGGCTACCTGGCCGAGGTGCTCGAGTCGCCGGACGCGCTGGTCGGGTACTTCGTCGCCATGCCTGGGGTGGACGAACTGCACCTGCTCAACATCACCGTGGCGCCGGCCTATCAGGGCCTGGGCCACGGGCGCGCGCTGTTGGCCGAGGTGGCCGAAGCCGGTCGGCGCTTGAAGGCGACGCAACTCTGGCTGGAAGTGCGCGAAAGCAACGGCCGAGCGCGCCGCCTGTACCAACGCTGGGGCTTCGAGACCATCGGCCTGCGCAAGGCGTATTACCCGGCAGCACACGGCCAGCGCGAGCACGCGATCGTCATGCGATTGCCGCTTTCGGCGCCCTGGGAGCCGGCGCCATGAGTTGGTCCGAGCGCCAACGGCAGATGCTTCGGGCGATGGGCCTGACGGTCTGGTCGCCGCCGCCCCACACCCAAGACGAGTTGCCACCAATCGCAACCGCAGAGCCGGTGAGCGTGCCCCGCTTGCCGCCGCCCGCGCCATCCCCGGCACCGTTGCCGGTGGCCCTGGAGGAGCCCAGCCCTGTCGCCACGATGGGCTGGCCTGAACTGCGCGACGCGGTCGCAGGGTGCCGAGCCTGCGGGTTGTGCGAGGGCCGCACACACACGGTGTTTGGTGTCGGCAACGAGAGGGCGCACTGGATGATCGTCGGCGAGGCTCCTGGCGAGCAGGAGGATCGGGCGGGTGAGCCCTTCGTCGGCCCTGCCGGGCAACTGCTCGACGACATGCTGCGCGCACTGGCACTCACCCGCCAGCCGGGCCCGCCCGCGAAGCAGGTCTACATCGCCAACACGCTGAAGTGCCGCCCGCCGCGCAACCGCAACCCGGAGCCGGCCGAACTGGCCCGCTGCGAACCGTTCCTGAAACGCCAGATCGCGCTGGTGCAGCCCCGTGTCATCCTGGCCATGGGCCGCTTTGCCATCCAGCAGATCCTGCGAAGCGACGAGGCGGTGGGCCGCCTGCGAGGCCGAGCCCACAGCTATCAGGGCGTGCCGGTGGTGGTCACCTACCACCCCGCCTATCTGTTGCGCCAGCCTGCCGACAAGGCGAAGGCCTGGGACGACCTGTGCCTGGCCGCGAGCCTGCTGACCGCCGCCTAGGAACGGGTGCCCGGCATCAACTCGGCCTTCAGATAGTGCGCCCCGGGAATGGGGTTGAAGTAGTAGGGCGGGATCTCCTCGAATCCCAGCGAGGCGTAGAGCTCCCGTGCGGCTTCCATGTCGTCCAGCGTGTCCAGCAGCATCGCCGAGTACCCGGCCTGGGTGGCTGAGTCGAGCAGGGCCTGGGCCAGCAGGCGACCGAGGCCGAAACGGCGGAAAGCTCGCCGCACATACAGGCGCTTCATTTCGCATGCGTTGGCGTAATCCGAATCCGCCAGGGGCCGGAAAGCGCCGCAGCCGGCCAGCGCACCATCTACCCAGGCCAGCAGCAGCGCACCGCCCGGCTCGGCATACTCACCTGGCAAGTGAGCCAACTCGTCGTCGAAACCCTGGAAGCACAGATCCACCGCCAACGAGGTGGCGTATTCGCGGAAGATCACCCGCGCGGCGTCCAGCGCCTCGGGCGTGTCGGCTGGCAATAACTGAATCTCGGGCGAGGCCATCGGCGCAGAGTCTAGCCGCCCAGGCTGGCCACCCATACGGCCAAGGCGGCGCAGGCCGCAAACAGCACACCCGCCAGGCCGCGGGCGACGAGGTTGTCGGTGCTGGCCGGGGTGCCGGCAGGCAGCACCTTGTCACCCGTCAGCATGGGCGTGATCAGGTTCTGCTTCTTGCGCCGCAGGTAGTAGACGATGGCCGCGACATGCAACAAGACCAACGCAACCACCAGTGCCTTGCCCAGTCCCTTGTGCCATCCGGTCGCCAGGCTGGCCGTGGCACTGCTGACAAATCGGTTCAACGGCCCGGTGGTGGCGATCTCGTCGTCGGCCATCGAGCCTGATGCGACCTGCAACGCCAGCAAGCCCAACAGGCCGAACACCGAAAAACTGCCCAGCGGGTTGTGGCCCACATCGAATTGATCGCCAGTCCGAGCTTGGCCCCGCACGTAGCGCAGCACCGTGGCTGGCGCATAGATGAAGCTGGCAAAGCGCGACCAGCGCCCTCCCACCAGGCCCCAGACGATCCTGAACAGCAGCAAGGCGCCAACCAGGAGGCCCAGCCGCATATGCCAGACCAGCGCGTTGCCGCCCACGTTGCCGGAGACGATCAGGCCGATCACGCAGGCCACCAGGGCCCAATGGAAAAGGCGTGTCGGCAGGTCCCACACCCGTACCGGGGCTGTGGGCAGAGTCTTCTCGTCGGGCATGTGGCTTGTTCCCAGGCGCATACGTCGGTCCCGGCGACCATACCCGGGCTTGTCGACCAAATCCAGTCCCGGTGGACTGCGGCGGGGTTTTCCCGAGGCGAGGAATGCCCACGCGTTGGCTTGCGTAGACTCGTTGAGCACTTGAAGCCAGGCCTTTGGGCGCGGCCCTGTGAACTCGATCGACCCACTTACCTGTTGGAGCCTCCGAATGAATCGTCTCGTCTTCGCCGCTGCTGCGGCCATCAGCCTGGGCACCGCCCTGCCTGCGGCCGCACAGTTCCAGAAACCTGAAGACGCCATCAAGTACCGCAAGTCCGCCATGACGGTCATGGCCAACCACTTCGGGCGCATCGGGGCCATGGTCAACGGGCGTGTGCCGTTCGATGCGGCCACCGTGCAGGCCAACGCCGATGTGGTGGCAACCCTGTCCAAGTTGCCGTTCACGGGCTTCATCGACGGCACCAGCACCGGCGACACCAAAGCCAAGCCGGAGATCTGGACCGAGCCTGCGAAGTTCAAGGCGGCACAAACCAAGATGCAGGACGAAGTCGTGAAACTGAATGCGGCGGCCAAGACGGGCAACCTGGACCAGATCAAGGCCGCCTTTGGCGAAACCGGCAAGAGCTGCAAGGCCTGCCACGACGCCTACTGGAAGGAGTAACTCTCCCGTCAGCAGCCTGGATCGAGCGGCAGCTGTGCGGCCTGCACGGGCCGCGCCGTGGCAGAGTCGGTGACGACAAACACCACCCGAGCCGGGTGTCCAGGCTCCGGTGCGGGGGGTGTCCAACGCCATGTTCTGGCTTGGTCGGATGACCAGGCCTCCACGGCGCTCACCTGCCGCACCACGTGATCGTGGCGCAGTTCGCGCCCCGCGTTTTCGCCGGCGCTCGCCCGGCTTCGGTGGGTGTCTTCCAGCAAGGCCCAGTAGCCTGACAGGGGCCCGCGTTCCTGGCGCGTGCCCACTTCGGCGCTGAACCGTCGGCCCTCCTGGACGACACGCAGTGCCACGGCCGACGCAGACGCACCAGGCAGGGTGTCGGAATGGCGCCAGCCTGGCCAATCACGGCCATTGACCAGCACCTGGGGGGTGTACACGAAGCGCGCACCGCTGCCGGCCTGCAACGCGTATTGCCGCGCCGTGTGGGCCGGGCTGGCAAAGCGGTCGCGCCAACCCAGGTGATCCCAGTAGTCCACATGGAATGCCAGGGCCAGCACCGATTCCCCGCGCGGCAGCGCGGCGAGCCACTGGTCCGCCGGAGGGCATGAACTGCAGCCCTCGGAGGTGTAGAGCTCGACGACGTTCGGCGCACGCGCCGGAGCGGTTGAACTGCACAGCGGGGCCGCCTGCAACAGGTGGAAGCTGGGCCCGATGAGCAGCGCGGCGACGAGAGGCCGGTGTCTGTGCATGGAGTTTGGTCGGCCTGGGCCCCAATTCCTTACGTCGGCACGCCGGTGGCGCGGCTGATAGTCTGTCGCGCATGAAGATTGATTTTGTCTCCGACGTGGTGTGCCCCTGGTGTGCCATCGGCCTGAACGGGCTGCAGCAGGCGGTGGATCGCCTGGGGCCGGAGGCCGGCCCTGTCGAATGGCATGTCCATCCCTTCGAGCTGAACCCGCAGATGGCGCCCGAGGGCGAGGACATCGGCGAGCACCTGCAGCGCAAGTACGGCGCCACCGCGGCGCAGGGCGAGGCCACCCGCGAGACCATCCGCCAGCGCGGCGCCTCGGTCGGCTTCGAGTTCCGCATGGACAAGCGCAGCCGCATCTACAACACCTTCGACGCGCACCGCCTGCTGCATTGGTCGGCCAGCCAGGGGCCGGGGCGCCAACTTGCACTGAAGCGGGCCCTGCTGGCGGCCTATTTCACCGCCGGCGACAACCCCGGCGCGCGCGAGGTGTTGCTGCGCTGCGCCGGCGAGGCCGGGCTGGACATCGATGCCGCCACCGTGGTGATTGACAGTGATGCCGGCGCCGCCGAGGTGCGCGCTTTGGAGCAGCGGTGGCAGCAGCTCGGCATCCATTCGGTGCCTTCCATCATCATCAACGACCGGCACCTGATCCAGGGCGGCCAACCGCCCGAGGTGTTCGAGCAGGCGCTGCGGCAGATCCTGGCCGAGTCCGCATAGCGCGGCCTCAGCCCAAGTCGCGTGCCAGCCGCAGCCCGCTGAATTGCCAGCGCGCTGCCGGCGGGAAGAAGTTGCGGTAGCTGAGCCGCGCGTGCCCGGCTGGGGTGGCGAAGCTGCTGCCGCGCAGCACCATCTGGCCGACCATGAACTTGCCGTTGTACTCGGCCACCGACCCGCTCCAGGGGCGGAATCGTGGGTACGGGTCATAGGAGGATCGCGTCCATTGCCAGACCGCGCCGAAGCATTGCGCCGGGCTGTCTGGCGGAGACTCGCCCCAGGCTCGGGCGGAGGCCTCCCATTCGAACTCGGTGGGCAGGCGGGCGCCGGCCCAGGCAGCCAGCGCGGCGGCCTCGTAGAAGCTGAGGTGGCACGCGGGTTCGTCGGGGTCGACAGCGGCCTCGCCTTGCAGGCTGAACCGCGTGTTCGGCGAGGTCCAGTACAGCGGGGCCTCCCAGCCCTGCGCCTGCACCATGGCCCACCCGTCGGAGAGCCACCACTCGGCCCGCCGGTAGCCGCCGTCGGCGATGAAGGCCTGGACCTCGCGGTTCGTCACCAGCGAGCGCGACAGCGCAAAGGGAGCGAGGCGGACCTCATGACGCGGGGTCTCGTTGTCGAACGCGAACCCCTCGGCCACGGCATGCCCGATGTCGAACTCGCCGCCGTTCGATTCCCACCAGCCCTGGGCTAGCCCACGCGCCAGGCCAGGTGCCGCGGGCCCATAGGCCGGCGCCAACGGGTTCAGCGACAGCAGGTGCAGGATGTCGGTCAACAGCAGCTCCTGATGCTGCTGTTCGTGGTGCAGCCCCAGTTCGAGCAATGGTTCTGCACGGGCCCAGGTGTCGGGGTCGGAAGTCGAGATGAAGGTGTGAAGCGCTTCGTCGACCGAGGTTCGAAAGGCCAGCACCTCGGCCAGCGAGGGACGGGTCAGCAATCCGCGCTGGGGCCGCGGGTGGCGTGGGCCGAGGCTCTCGTAGTAGGAATTGAAGAGCCTCGCATAGCGCTCGTCGACAGGCCGGTAGCCCTTTTCGAACGCCTGCAACACCAGGGTCTCGAAGAACCAGGTGGTGTGCGCCAGATGCCATTTGGTGGGGCTGGCGTCGGGCATCGACTGCACGCACTGGTCTTCGGCCGAAAGCGGCTCGGCGAGGCGCCGGGTGTGCGCACGCACCGTCTGCAGCCGGTCGAGCCAGGCTGCGCGGCCCCCGTTCACGCGAACCCCAGCACCACCCGTCGCGTTTGCGCGGACTTCTTTTCTATCTTCGTGATCACCATGGCGCCGATCTCGGCGGTGTTGGCCACGTGCGTGCCGCCGCAGGGCTGCAGATCCACCCCTTCGACCTCGACCAGGCGGACGCGGCCGGAGCCGCGCGGCGGCTGCACGCTCATGCTGCGCACCAGTTGCGGGTTGGCGTCGAGCTCGGCGTCGCTGATCCAGCGGGTGGTCACCGGGAGCGCGGCGGTCACCAGGCGCGCCAGGCCGGCGTTCAGAGCCTCCTTGTCCAGCGGCTCGGTCATGTGGAAATCGAGACGGGCATAGCCGGCGGTGATCGAACAGCCATCCACCGGGTGCGGTACCAGCGCACAGAGCAGATGGGTGCCGGTGTGGAAGCGCATGTGGGCGCGCCGGCGCTCGGCGTCGATCGCTGCGGTGACTTCGTCGCCGACTGCCAGCAGGGCCAGGTCGGCCGGGTCGGCCAACAGGTGCACGATGGATCCGGCTGCGTCCTCCGGCCGGTTGCCCTTGCGGGTGTCGGCGACGACGAGCCGGCGGCCGTCAACCAGGTGCAGCCAGCCGGCGTCGCCGGCCTGGCCGCCGCCTTGCGGGTAGAACACCGTGCGGTCGAGTTGCACGCCGCGCTCGTCGATGGCGACGACGCGGGCCGTGCAGTCCAACAGCGTGGGGTCGTCGCGGAACAGTGGCTGGGTCGTCATCGTCCGAGGGGCGGGCTCAGTGCGCCGCGATCACGCCGCAGGCGATGCGGGCGCCGGAGTTGCCAGTGGGCTGGGTGGCGTAGTCGTCCGGGCTGGCGTGCACGATGACCGCACGCGCCACCAGGCTGGTGGCACCGTCGGCGATGGTCGGGCCCATCAGCATGAACCTGGTGTCCACCACGCCGTTGGCGTCGGCCTTCAGGGCTGGCATATCGCCAGCATGGTGGGTTGCGTTCTGAGGGCCATGCGGCTTGCCGTCCGGGTTGAAGTGCCCGCCGGCGCTGGTGCCGTCGGTGCTGGCGCAGCTGCCGTTCTCGTGGACGTGGAAGCCGTGTTCGCCGTTCGGCTTCAGCCCTGTGGCTTTCACATGCACCATCAGGTGGCCGTCCATCTCGTGGAAGCCGATCACGCCGCGCACGGTGTTGCCCTGTGTCGGGGTCAGTGTGGCCACGGCCATGCGGCCCTTGCCCATCATCGCGCCGCCCATGCCCTTGTCTGCGCCGTGAGGATGGTCATGGGAGGCGGGGCCGGCGCAACCGGCACAGGCGAGCGTGGCGATGAGGGCAAACGGCAGCAGTGGCAGGCGAATCATGGAGGGTCTCCGGAGCGTTGGAAGTCTGGCCGACTGTAGGCGGGAAGCGGCGTTTCGTGAAGCCGCTTCCACACCCCATTTACAGCGTCACGGAACCGCTGATGCAGGCCGCCACGTCACCGCCGACCCAGATCGTGCCGCCGTCGCGATGCACGTGAACGCGGCCCGCACGTCCCATCGCCGTGCCCTGTGCGGCGACATAGGTGTCTGGCGCCAGGCCCTCGCCGATCAACCACTGGGCGAGGCTCGCGTTCAGGCTGCCGGTCACCGGGTCTTCGTCCACACCCAGCGGCGCCGCAAAGGCCCTCACCTCGAACTGCGTCTCGCTGCCGGCGCTTTGCGCCGCCACCAGGCCCACCTTGGCCAGGTGCTTGAGCGCACCGTGGTCCGGCCGCAGCGCCCGCAACCTTGCCGCATCGGCCACGCGCAGGCCCAGCCAGGTCGGGCCGTTGTCAAGCCAGCAGGCGGCCAGCAGGTCGTCGAGTGGCAGGCCGAGAGCATCCACCACGGCAGTCAGCAAGGCCGAGTCGATCGGCTCGCGCCGCAGCGGCGGTGCGGCGAAGGCCAGGCGTTCGCCGTCGCGCCGCAGGGCCACCAGGCCGATACCGCACTCTTGCACCACCCGGCCAGCCTGCTGCGGCTGGCCGCCAGCGTCCAGCCAGGCGCGGCAACTGCCCAGCGTCGGGTGGCCAGCGAAGGGCAGTTCGCCGTCGGGCGTGAAGATGCGCACCCGGTAGTCGGCGCCAGCGTCGGCCGGTGGCAACAGGAAGGTGGTTTCGCTGAGGTTGGTCCACTGCGCGAAGGCCGCCATCTCGGCATCCGACAGGCCTTGCGCATCGTGCACCACAGCCAGCGGGTTGCCGCGCAGAGGCTGTGCGGTGAAGACATCCAGCTGCGTGAAGCGGCGGGTCATGGTCATCAAGGCGTGGTCTCCTCGAGGCCCTCGGTCAGATGCCGGCGCAGCACCCCGCCCAGCATGGCGACCGCCTGGCCGATTTCTTCTGGCGTGAGCGTGACGAAGGACAAGCGCATCGTGCGTGCATCTGGCGCGTGCGCGTAGAAGGCCTCGCCGGGCACGTAGGCCACGCCGGCCTCCACCGCGCCCGGCAGCAGTGCCATCGCGTTGCAGCCAGCCGGCAGGCGGATCCAGAAGAACATGCCACCGTGAGGGGCAGACCATTCGCTGCCCGCCGGCATGTGCGCCGAAAGCGCCGTCGCCATGGCGTCTCGCTGGGCCTTGTAGCGGGCGCGGATGGTGGGCACATGCCTGTCCAGGAAGCCGCCCTTGATCACCTCGTAGACCACGCGCTGGTTGAACCCGGGCGTGTGCAGGTCGGCAGCCTGCTTGGCCTGCAGAAGCTTCGGGCACAGTTCGGCGGGCGCCACCACGTAGCCCAGGCGCAGGCCGGGGGCCAGCACCTTGGAGAAGGAGCCCAGGTAGACCACGCCCTCGGGCCAGCGCGCGGCGAGCGGAGCCGGTGGGGCCTCGTCGAACCACAAATCGCCGTACGGGTTGTCCTCGACCAGTGGCACCCGTGCGGCCTGTGCCGCCTGCACCAGGGCCTGCCGGCGTGCTTCAGGCATCACCCGGCCGGTGGGGTTCTGGAAGTTGGGCAACAGGTAGGCAAAGCGGGTGCCCGGCGCGTCGTGCGGCAGCCGGGTCAGCGCCTCGGGCAGCGGGCCGTCGGCATCGCCTGCCAGGTTGGTGAAGATCGGTTCGTAGGGCGCAAAGGCCTGCAGCGCGCCGAGGTAGGTGGGCGCTTCGACAGCCACCGGCGCGCCGGCGTCGACCAGCACCTTGCCGACCAGATCCAGCCCTTGCTGTGAACCGGTGGTGATCAGCACCTGTGCCGGCGTGACCTGCTGGCCCTGCCGCTGCAACTGCGCCGCGACCCACTCGCGCAGCGGGCCATAACCCTCACTGGCGGCGTACTGCAGGGCCTCGCGCGGGGCCTCCGCCAACACCTTGGCGGTGGCTTCGCGCATCGCCTCGATCGGGAAGGTGTCCGGCGACGGCAGGCCCCCGGCCAGCGACAGCACCCCCGGCTGCTCGGTGACCTTGAGGATCTCGCGGATGATGGACGGGTTCATGCGGGCAGCGCGTTGTGCCAGGGTCCAGGGGCTGGACGGCGCGGTAGAGCCGATGCTCATGGAGGGTCTCCTTCGTGGGGATGGGGAACTGGGAATTGTGCGCGCCGGGCGGGTGCCGGTGCGGCGGAAGCCGGCATCCGCTTGCCGGCGAAGACGATGGCCAGGACAGCCAGCGTGAACACCAAGGTCGAGGGCTCCAGCGCCTCGCCGAGCAGCGGCACGGCAAACAGCAGGGCCAGGAAGGGTTGCAGCAACTGAACCTGGCTGACTCGCAGTGTGCCGCCCAGCGACAGACCGCGGTACCAGGCGAAGAAGCCCAGCCACATCGAGAACAGGGTCACGTAGCCGAAGCCCAGCCACGCGGTGGTGGCGATGGGGTCGAGGCCCAGCGTTGGGCGTACGGCCCATGCCAGCGGCAGCGTGAGCGGGAGGCTGATCACCAACACCCAGGAGATGACCTGCTCGGCACGCCATTCGGTGGCCAGCTTGGCGCCGGCCACGTAGCCGCCCGAGGCGCTGAACACGGCCATCAGCAGCCAACCGTCGGCTGACGTCAACTGCCCCCCGCCCTCGTGCACTGCGAAGGCCAGCACCAGCGCGCAACCCAGTACCGCGCAGGCCCAGAAGCCGCGCGACGCCCGCTGCCGCAAGGCCAGGGCCGCGATGGCCGCGGTGGCCAGGGGCAGGATGCCGGTGACCACCGCAGCGTGCATGGCAGGCACCTCGCGCAGCGCCAAAGCCAGGCCGAGCGGAAAGCCGACCACCGTTCCCAGCGCGCTCCACATCAGCGTGCCCAGGTGACGCCGGCGCGGCCGCGGTGCACGGCTGAGGGCCAGGTACAGCAGCGCCAACAGGCCCGCCCCGGCCGCCCGGCCGGCGGTCACGAACAGCGGTGGCAATTGCGGCGCCTCGGCCGGCCCGACCGCCAGGCGGGTCATCGGCAGCGTCAGCGCGAAGATGGCGACTCCGACCGCGCCCCACCAAAGGCCCTTCGTCTCGGAGTTCATGCGCGAACCCTCCTCACCGCAGAGGTGGGAGTCGGCAGTGCCAGAGGGTGGTTGGCGAGCGGCATCTGGACAGTCTAGGGCCCACACCAGTACAGTGACGGTACAGATCGCCCGAGCAGCCGACCAATCTGTGTCGGTGTTTCGGCCGACACAGCACAGACTGGCCTCATGAATGCTCCCGAGCCCATCCCCCTGACGCGTGCCGCCGGTGCCACGCTGACCGAGCAGATCGCCGCGCACTTCGGCGAGCGCATCCGTCAGCGCCTGCTGGCACCGGGCTCGCGCCTGCCCTCGGTGCGCGACTGTGCGCGCAGGCATGCGGTGAGCCCGCACACGGTGGTCGCTGCCTACGACCAGCTGCTCGCCCAGGGGCTGGTCGAGGCACGCCGGCAGCGTGGCTTCTTCGTCCGCGAATCCGCCCGGCCCGCCGGCCTGCCCGCCGGTACCACCCCTGGGTCGCGAGCGACGACCGCCAGCCCCACCCGGGTGGCGCCGGTGGATGCCACCGCCCTGATCCGTGGCATGTTCCACGGCGCCAGCGATCTGCCGGCTCCTGGCCTGGGCACCTTCCCGCCAGATTGGCTGGATCTGCCGCTGCTGGCCAGCGCACTGCGGCGGGTGTTGTCGCATGGCGATTCGGCCCTGGCGCTGCAGTATGGGCAGCCCGCCGGCGACAGCCGCCTGCGAGAAGCGTTGGTGACCAAGCTGGCGGATTTCGGCGTGCGCACTCGGGCCGCGCAGATCGTCACCGCCACCGGCGCCACGAATGCGCTGGACATCGTCTCTCGCGCACTGCTCGCTACTGGCGATGCGGTGTTGGTCGACGAGCCGGGCTGGGCCGTGGAGTATGCGCGCCTGACCCAATTGGGCATGCGGCTGCTGCCGGTGCCGCGCGGGGCCGACGGGCCGGATCTGGAGGTGATGGCCACGTTGGCGCGCGAGCACCGGCCGCGCCTGTATGTCACGGTGTCGGTCCTTCACAACCCGACTGGCCACTCACTGACGCTGGGGCAGGCACACCAGGTTCTGAAGCTCGCCGAGGCACACGACTTCCGTATCGTCGAGGATGACACCTACGCCCACCTCGCCCCCGCCCACCTGCCGCGCCTGGCCGCTCTGGACGGCCTGCAGAGAACGCTTTACGTGAGCGGCTTCTCGAAGATTCTCACACCCAGCTGGCGGGTCGGCTATGTCGCCGCGCCGCCCGATTTGGTCGAGCGGCTGATCGACGTCAAGTTGCTTTCCACGCTGACCACGCCGGCCGTGCTCGAGCAGGCCGTTGCGCACTGCCTGGAGCAGGGCAGCCTGCGACGCCATGCGGAGCGGGTGGTGGCCCGCCTCGACGCCGCACGCGACCGAAGCGTGCAGCTCGCCATGGCCCACGGCTGCCGCTTCGTCTCGCCGCCGCAGGGTCTATTCGGCTGGGTCGACGCCGGCTGCGACACCGAGCCGCTGTCGCTGGACCTGCTCGACCAGGGCTGGCTTCTGGCACCCGGCCACCTGTTCCATGCCACCCGGAGGCCAAGTTCCCTGATGCGAATCAACTTCGCCACCTCGCAGGAAGCGCGGTTCTGGAAGGCGTTGGCAGCCGCGCGGCAGAATCATTGATAGGCCGAGAGCCCACAACCCCAGGGAATGAACATGACCAGACTTTTTCAAACGCGCCACCTGCTGGCTGTGACGACCATTTCTCTGCTAACTGCCTGTGGCGGCGGCGGGTCCGATGGCGGCGATGGCGGCGGTGAACCCACCGGCCTGGTGCCCCCCCGCCCGCGCTCGGCGACACGCTGTACGCCAACGCCACCGTTTTGCGCCCGTTGACGCCAGGGGCAAGCTGGGACTATGCCGGCCTCACGCCGTCGAACCTCAGCTACTCCAACACGGTGAGCCATGCCGCCGCCAGCGAAGGGGTGATCGAAAGCTCCACCAACACCCTGGCATCAGGCGCCGGCGTCGTCAACGTCGTGGCACGCTCTGGCAGCATCTTGCAGGTCGCTCCGATTGACTTCAATGGCGACGGCGTTGACGATGTCCGCGATGTCATCGAGCTGCGCTCGCCGGTGCGGGCCAATGACCAGTACACCGCGTTCGACCAACGCCTGACCTCTGCGGTGCCGGACATCGATGGCGACGCACGGGCGGAATCGCTGGATGTGGCCGTCTACACCCGCGTCATCCGCGCCGAGAACGTCACCCCGCCAGGGCTGCCGGCCATCGCCTCGGTGCGGGTGGATCGCGTGGTCGCCGCGCGCGTGCTGCTGAGCGCCAATTCCAGCTTCGGCCCGACCGTGCGGGCCACCCAATCGGTCTGGTACGCCTCGGGCATCGGCGTCGTCAAGCAGCGCCTGGACGCGCCGGCCGACGACGGCATCTCGCGGGACTACACCACCGAGACGATCACGACCTGGACCGGGCTGTGATCCGGCTCAGCGGGCTGGCAGCGCCGCCCGCTCGGCCTCGCTGAGCACACGCAGATGCAACTCGCCGTCGACCAGCGCAAGCCCGTGCAGGTCGATGGATTTCTGGGTCTGCAGCAGGCGCACCAGGTAGGCCACGATGTTGGCCTCGATCACCTGGCCCGGCACCAGCACCGGGATGCCCGGCGGATACGGCACGATCTGGTCGCAGCAGACCCGGCCAGTGAGGGCGATATTGGGCTGGCCCTGCTCATCCAGCAATGGCAGCCGCTCTCCGGCCTCGTAGAAGGCATCGCGCGGCAGGCAGGCCAGGGCGGTGAAGCGTGGCGCCTCGGGCACCCTCACATAGGTGCGCGGAGCCCGGCGTTCCTTGGCCAGGCGCAGCATCGCGTCGAACAGGCGGCTGACCTTGCTGCGCGTGGTGCCGATGGTCAGCAGCAGCGTCAGCGTGTTGTGGGTGTTCTTCTCGACCTGGATGTTGTAGCGGCCGATGAGTTCGTCGCGCAGTTCGTCGGCGGAGTAGCCGCTGTTCGAGATGTCGATGGTCAACTTGGTCGGGTCCAGCCGGATGCCGTCGTGTTTGACCTCCTCGGGAAGCAGATCCACCAGCTCCAGCACCCTGAACGCGCCGGTCGCGTTGATCTTCTCGCGCAGTTCGTGGGCGAACTTCAGCGATCGGTCGAGCAGGCGGTAGCCTTCCATCACGGCCTGCTTGCGGGCCACATCGAGGCTGGCGATCAGGTTGTACTGTGGGCTGGTCGACGCGTGCATGTTGAAGTTCTCGCGGAACAGGTGCTCGTCGAACCCGGGGTCGTTCACATGGATCATGCTGGCCTGTGAGAAGGCCGACAACACCTTGTGCGTGCTCTGCGTCGCGTAGTCGGCGCCGCTCTCCAGCGCAGTGGGCCGCAGTTCGGGGTGGAAGCGCGCGTGGCCGTACCAGGCTTCGTCGATGATGACCTTGATGCCGGCCGCGTGGGCCATCGCGATGATCGGCTTCAGGTCGTAGCGCAGGCCGTCGTAGGTGCAACTGGTGAGGATCAGCACCTTGGCGTCCGGGTGGGCCTCGATGGCAGCCTGCACTGTGGCCTTGGGCACCGGGCCGAAGATGCCGTACTGGCGGTTCACCGACGAATCCAGGTAGACCGGCATCGCGCCGGAGAGGATCACACCGTGGTGCACCGACTTGTGGCAGTTGCGGTCCAGCAGCAGCTTGTCGCCCGGCGCCAGCAGGGTCTGGAAGATCACCTTGTTGGCGGTGCTGGTGCCGTTGGTGGCGAAGTAGGTCTTCTTCGCTCCGAAGGCCTTGGCGGCCAGCTTCTGACTTTCGGCAATCACGCCGGTGGGGTGCAGCAGCGAGTCCAGCATCGGCACGCTGACGGAAAGATCGGCGCGGAGCATCTGCTCACCGACAAAGTCGTGGAAATCGCCCACCCAAGGGCTGCTGCGGAACGAGTCACCGCCGGCATGGCCCGGCGTGTGCCAGCTGTCCTTGGCCTGCGCAACATACTCGCGCAGGGCATCGTAGAACGGCGTCTCGGCCTTGCCGGCCACCTCGGCCGCCAGGATGCGGAACCAGCCGTTGAAATCCTGTTCGCCGCGGAAGAAGTAGCCGTCGATTGCATCGCTGGCCAGCTGTTCGACGAGCAGCTTGTCGCTGTCGTCCTCCAGCACCATATAGAGCGAGAGCTCGGGGCGTGCGTCGATGATGCGTTGCGCTGCGATCACCGCAGGCGCGCCGGTGCTTTCGGCGCCACGCGCGCCGTGGTCGATCAGCACCACCTGCAGGTCGGCCTGCATGGGCCCGGCGGCCAACACAGCCTCCAGCGCGCTGGCGTCGCAGGCGCAGCCTACGGCCATCAGGCCGAGCGGGTTGTCCAGGCGCGAGGCTGCGTGGTTCAGGCCCTGTACGACCTCCTGCCGCCAGGCCTCGTCGGCGCTGACGACCAGCACATGGGTGGCAGGGTTCATGGGGCTCTCCTCGTGGTGTGCACGCCGCGTGCGCGCGAAACCGCCCAGTGTAGGCAAGCCAGGCCCGTGGAATATTCGGTTCGGCGCCCACTGCGCCGAGAGTTGTTTACAGGCTCAGTTCAGGGGCGGCGCTGGAAGGCCCATGCCACGCCGCCCGCCACCACGCCCCAGAACGCCGAGCCAATGCCGGCCAGCGTCAGGCCGGACAAGGTGACGACGAAGGTCAGCAGCGCGGCGTCGCGGTGGTTCTCGTCTCTCAACGCACCGGCCAGCCCGCCGGAAATGGTGCCGAGCAGCGCCAGGCCAGCCACGGCCACCACCAGTTCCCGCGGGAAAGCCGCCAGCACGCCGGCGACGGCGGCACCGGCGAGGCCCAGTGCAATGTAGAACACGCCGGCCGCTGCCGACGCCACGTAGCGCCGTGCGGGGTCCTCGTGGGCCTCGCGGCCCATGCAGATGGCGGCGGTGATGGCGGCCAGGTTCAGCGCATAGCCACCGAACGGTGCCAGCAGCAGGCTGGCCACGCCAGTGGCGCCGACCACCGGGGACACGGGGGTCTGGTAACCCGAGGCGCGCTGCGCCGCCACGCCGGGCAGGTTCTGCGAGGCCATCGTGACAACGAACAGCGGCAACCCGACGCCCACCAGCGCGCTCAGGCTGAACACCGGTGCCGAGAAGACCGGTGTGGCCCAGCCGGCTTCGACCGTGCCGAGGTGCAGGCTGCCCTGCCCAGCCGCCACCCCGATGCCCGCCACCAGCACGCCTGGCACCGCGAAGCGCGGCCACAAGCGCCGACCGGCCAGGAAGGCCAGCGACATGATGACCACCAGGCCGGGCGCCGTGCGCGCGGCCAGCACCGCATCCAGCGCAAAGCGCGCCAGCACCCCGGCCAGCAAGGCTGCGGCAATGGCCATCGGGATGCGGCCCATCAGGCGCTCGAACAGGCCCGAGTAGCCGGCCACCGTGATCAGCAGTGCGCAAAGCAGGAAGGCACCGGTGGCCTCGGGCAGGCCGACACCTTGCGTGGCAGCGAGCAGCGCCGCGCCTGGGGTGGACCAGGCGGTCAGCACCGGTTCGCGGTAGCGCAGGGACAGCACCAGGCTGGTGAACCCCATGCCCAGCCCCAGGGCCCAGATCCAAGAGGCTGTCTGGGCAGCGTTCGCGCCCAGGGCTTGGGCAGCGGCGAAGACGATGGCCACCGAACTGGTGAAACCGACGAGCACGGCGACGAAGCCGGCGACCACGGCCGACAGCGAGGCATCACGGAACAGACGTTGCATGGGAAGCCAGCATAGCCGCCTCAAGCCGGACGCTGTGCGGCCGACAATACGATCAGGAGTCCACCCGCCATGTGCCGCTTCATCGCCTACCTGGGCAAGCCGATCTTTCTCGACGAGTTGATCGCCAAGCCGCGCCACTCGCTGTTGCGCCAATCGCTGCGCGCCGAGGAGGCCAAGACGGTCACCAACGGCGACGGATTCGGCATCGGCTGGTACGGCGAGCGGCCCGAGCCGGCGGTCTACCGCGAGGTGATGCCGGCCTGGTCCGACGACAACCTGATGTCGCTCGCCGGCACGCTGCGCGCCCCACTCTTCTTCGCTCATGTGCGTGCGGCCACGGGCGGCGGCATCGCCCGGGTCAACTGCCACCCCTTCCGGCATGGCCGCTGGCTGTTCATGCACAACGGCCAGATTGGCGGCTTCCCGCGGGTGAGGCGGGCTCTGGAAGCGCAACTGCCCGACTCGCTCTATGCCGCGCGGCGCGGAGCCACCGATTCGGAGTTGCTGTTCCTGCTGGCGCTGGCGCGCATTGAGCGCGGCGAGGCGGTGCCGGAGGCGGTGCTGGGCCTGCTCGACGACACCGTGGTGCTGATGCGCTCGCTGGGTATCACCGAGCCGCTTCGCTTTGCTGCAGCGCTGGCCGATGGCGAGCAGGTCCATGCATTCCGGTGGGCCAGCGACGACCAGCCGCCCACGCTGTACCGCCGCGCCTGCGGGCGTGGCGAGGTGATCGCCTCGGAGCCGCTGCACGACGAGGGCCCGCAGGACTGGGCCCTGCTGGCACCCGGTGAGGTGGTCTGCCTGCGGCAGCGTGCCCCGGCTCTGGCCTGATCAGGCCTCACCGCCGCCGAGCTTGCGTACCAACTTGCGCAAGCCCTTCATGGCGCGTTCGCTGTCGAGTGCGATGTCGGGCTCGCCACCTTCCACCGGCACGCTGTCGCCCACCACCAGGCCGTAGTTCAGCTGCCGGTGCATGGCAATGTCGGCGAAGCTGCGGCATCGCCTGATGAAGTCGGGGCTGTTGATTTCCACCACGGCGGTGCCGGGCCGGCAATAGATCGTGTTGGTCAGGCCGGCGCCGTGCACGCCGACCACCAGCCGAGCCTGCGACATCAGTGCGATCTGCTCTGCGACGCCCAGTGGGGCGAAGGCGATCCGCTCCAGGCCGAGGGCGGCGAGCGCGTCGAGGATGCGGTCCTCGCCGATCAGCCGGCGCTTGGGCGCGTCGGCGCGCGAGATCAGGATGGCGCGGCCGGGGGGCACGAAGGGCTCGGTGACCAGCCGGTCGTCCACGGCTTCTGCAAGCAACGCGCTGCAGGCTTTCAGGCGTGAACTGTGGGCGACATGGTCCGAGTAGTCTGCCGCTTCGGTGGCGTCGACGAAGAACAGGCAGTGCTCGAAGCGCGTCAACTCGTCGGCGGTGATCTCGACCAGCGGCGCCAGTTCGGGCAGCAGCAGGGCCAGCGATTCGGTGACGAAGCGGCGCGTTTCCTCGTCGAACAACACGATGCGGTCGATCGTGACCCTACCCTCGCGCATCGCGTCGCGCAGCGAGAACAGCCGCGGCATGATCTCCACCGTCCAGTGGTAGTAGTTGCGGTAGCCGGCCTCGTGGATGATGGCGGTTGTGCCCGGGTAGAGTCTGGCACGGGCACCCGCGCGCTCGCCCGTCTGCGCGATCCGGCCAACCAGATCGCCCTTCTTGGCGGGTTTGGGTGGCAGGGTGCCGGCGATGGGCGTGCCTCGGTGCCAGACCGAGCCCTTGAGCACCAACACGTCGTCCACCGAGAACAGAGAATGCTCTCGCAGCGGCAGGTCACGCCGATAGAGTTCGTCGAGCCAGGCCATGTCGCGCTCGAGCGCGGAACTGTCCGCCGCAGGCTGCGTGCGCAGGTCGCGGATCGGGAAGTGCTGGCGCCCGACGGTCGGCCGCAAGGGCCGGCGCGTCAGCGGCACCTGGGTGATGCCGTCACGCCTGAACGGCGATGCAGGTTCGATGTCATCCATCTCAGTGGCCCACGGTCGATTTCTCTGGTGTGGAATTCATTCTCGACCTCCATCGCCATCTCGCACCCACAGCAGCTCGCGGCGCGCCAGTTCCAGGTCGACCGAGAACGGCGATGTCACCACCGACACGCCGTCGAAGCCGGCGATGCTGCGTGCCTGCAGCCAGCGGTGGTGCTGGCCGCGCAGGAAGGACAGGTCGAAGAAGGTCGGGCCGTTGATGTCCTGCTTGAAGATCGTCAGCACCCGGGTGCCGGCGGGCGCCCACATCAGGTTGGTGAACGCTGCGCCAGGCGGGCCTGCGATGCCCCGCGCCTTGGCGAACAAGCGCACCTGATCCAGCAGGCTCAGGCTCTCGGCAGCGACGATCTCGAAGCCCAGCGACTCGGCCAGGTCGATGACTGTTTCGGCCTCGACCATCGGGCGCCGGGTCTCACCGCGCCGGGCGAGGTAGATCAGGCGGTGACCAGGTGGCATGGCCAAGGGGTCCAGGCCGGCGGCCTGCATCAGGCGACGGCGCAGGCCCTCGACCCCCGTCGGGCTCGCGAACTCGGCCGGCGAGGCCACCCAGGCGTTGCTCAGCTTGAGATCCTCAAAGGCTGTGTACCAGTGCACCCGGTCTTCGGTCAGGCCGATGTCTCGCAGTGAAGAGAGCATCCAGCCGGTGAGTTCGCGCGGCAACAGCAGCCGCCGTTCGGCCAGGTGGCCGGAGGCGCGCAGGGACTCAATGCGGGCCAGCGTCAGCACCATCCAGTGGTAGTAGTTGCGGTGGAAGGGCGCGTCCATGTTGGCCAGCACCACCAGCGGCTCGTCCACCTGTCGCCAGGCGGTGGGTTGGCGCAGCACCGTGCCGGCGGCTCCCCGGTTCAGCACGTTCGGGTGCGGGTAGGGGAACTCGCCCATCTGCAGATGCCAGGGGTGAGGGCGAAGGATGCCGGCCCTTTCACCGATCAGCAGGTGGACATTGCGAACCCGCAGGTTCGGCACCGGCACCAGGCTCAGCTCGGTGGCGACCGCATCATGCGCTTCGCTGCGCAGGTGGCCATGGACGTTGACCACCTCGAACCGCCCAGGGCAGGGCGGATCCTGGATCAGGGCCTGCGGGCTCACGCGCTCGCAGGCCAGCCAGTCGGCCCACTCACGCATTGGCCAGACCTCGCAGGCAGGTTCGGCAGGGCGCTCGGCGCGCACCTGATCGATGTCGCCCGCGGCCAGCAGGGCCTGTTCGCGCAACGGTGCCAGCGCACCCTCCGCCAGTGTGCCCAGGCGCTCGCCCACCTCTGCCAGGTCAGCCAGCGCCGCCAGGGGTTGCTTCATGGCCAGGTGGGCGTCGGTCTGCTGGCGGATCAGATCAAGCCACACGGCCAGGCTGGCCGCCGCCGGTGCACCCCGCAACGGCCGTTCGCGGCGCCCGAGGTGGCGCACCAGTGCCACTAGGTGGTCCAGCACGCCGAAACTCTGTGCGCGGCAACGGTGCCCATCCAGCGTGCCGAAGGCCGGGCCGACTTCGAACGGGAAAACGCCGTGCCAATGCGCCAGATCCAGCGCGCCGGCATTGGCCATCTCCCACAGTTGGCTGGCGGCGGCCGCGGCGTCGCCGAGTGTCAGGGCATCGATGCCGGGCAGGGCCGACTCGAAGGCCGCCAGGGCGGTGGCGCAGCGGCTCGCCAACTCGCCGGCGCCCACCGGGCTGTCATGGCGCGGAGCGATCGCCAGCACGGCGTCCAGTGGCGCCAGGGCCTCGGCGAGCAGCCCAGCTGACTCGGAGTCGACTCGCTGCGGCCCGGCCTCGGGCAGCACGCCATGGCTCGTGTCCGGCAAGGTGCTGCGCACCGCCAGGTGGTCCAGCCGCATCTGCGATTGCGCATCGATGGCGCCGAGGCTCGCCAATCGTTCATAACACGTCGTGGCCAGGGCCAAGTCGCCGTCATGGAAGGCGTACTCGGCCAGCAGTTGCCAGGCGGCGGCGGTGTCAGGCAGTGCGGGATCCAATGCCAGCAACGGCTCGGCGAGTGCCTGTACGGTGGCTCCGTCGGCCCGGGCGAGCCGCGCCCGCTCGACCTGAACGCCCGGTTCGCCGGGCAAGGCCCCCGCGGCGCGCTCGATCTGCCGTCGGGTCTCTGCACCCGGCCGATAAAGGGCCAGTGCCTCGAGGGAACTGGCCAGCGTGGGGCCGTGGTCGGCGCTCGGCGTTTCCTCGGCCAGTATGAATTCGGCCAGCTGTGCCAGCACCGGCAGCGCCAGGCAGCGCACCGCTGCCGCACCCATCGGCGCCAGCCAGTTGGCGGAGATCGCCTGGCCAGCGTGCGGAGCAAGGCGGCCCAGCCAGACACTAACCCGGCGCAGCTCGCCAAGGTCCTCCGACCAGCGCGCGACCATCGCCAGGCTGCCGGCGATGTCGGCTGTCCACGGGGTGTCTGGCGTCCATCGGGTGCCGAGGCGGTCGATCAGGTCCAGGCTGCCGGTCACGGCGTCAGTGCCGCGAAGGCGGCGCAGGTGGCGCAGCAGCGTCAGGGCCAGTTCCTCGTGCACCGGATGTGCCAGGCGGTCGCCCCAGGCGACCACGGCCTGGCGCAGGCTCGCCGCCCGACCCAGCGCCGTCTGTGCCCGCACCCAAGCCGGTGCGAGGCCGGCGCCGATCGGATCGGCGCCTTCGGGCAGCGCGCGCCACCAGCCTTCGATGGCATCCGACAAGGCCAGCCATTGCCAGTCCGGCACCTCGGGATGGCCCTTGACCCATCGGTTCAGCAGCAACTGCGCCAGCGCTCTGCGGGTGGTCAAATCCGGCGCGGGTAGGGTCAGGCGCTTCTGCAGCAGCCGGTCGACGGGCCAGGGGACGCCCTCGGTGGCGCAGCGCTCGGCCAAGGTGGTCAGCCACCCCGGCTGGTGCGAGGCGTCACACAGTGACAGCAGCGCCGTCACGCCCCGGCCACCCAGCGCAACTCGCGTTCGGCCAGCGCCAGGTCGACGCTGAAGGGCGCATTGACGACCGACATCAGGTCGTAGCCAGGCAGGTTGCGGCCCAGAAGCCAGCGGTGCTGCTGGCTGCGGATGATGGAGATGTCGATGAAGGTCGGAAGGTGAACCTCCTCCTTGAAGATCGACAGCACCCGCGTGCCGGCACCGGCCCACGCGAGGTTGGTGTAGGCCGCTCCCGGCGGGCCGGCGACGCCCCGTGCCTCGGCGAACAGGCGCACCTGGTCGAGCAGGCTCAGGGTCTCCGGGGACACCACCTCGAAGCCCAGCGACTCGGCGATGCCCTGGATCTGCGCTTCTTCGACCAGCGGGCGGCGGCCCTCGCCGCGGCGCGAGATGTACAGCAAGCGGTGTGCAGCCGGCGGTGCGTCCGGGTCCAAGCCGGCGCGTTGCCACAGCGTGCGGCGCAGACCTTCGACGAGCGCCGGGCTGGCGAATTCGATGGGTGACACCAGCAGCGCGTCGCTCAGGTGGAGCTCTTCCTCCTGGCTGTATTCAAGGCACTGGGCCGGGCTCACCCCGATGTCGGCCAGCGACGAGCGCATCCAGCCCGACAACTCGCTCGGCAGCAGCAGTTGCCGGCCGCCGTCGAGCAGGCCGCGCATGCGCAGCCGCTCGATGCGTGCCAGGATCAGCAGCATCCAGTGGTAGTAGTTGCGGTGGTAGGTGGCGTCCATGTTGCCCAGCACCAGCACGGGCACGTCGATCCGCTGCGGGCGCGGCGAGCCGCGCAGCACGGCGCCTTGCGCGCCACGCAGCCGGACGCGGGGGTGCTCGTAGGGGTACTCGCCCATCGACAGGTGCCATGGCTCGGGCAGCACGATGCCGCCGCGCGAGCCCAGTACCAGGTGCGAGTGCCGCACCTCCAGGGAGGCGCAGTGCACCAGCGACAGGGCTGTCGGTGCCAGCCTGTGGGTGTGGCTGCGCAGTTCGCCATCCGGGCCGACGGTCTCGAAACTGCCTTCGACCGGGGTGTCGATCACCAGGCCCAGGGCGGTCAGCTCCTCGGCGGCCAGCCAGGCGTACCACCGACGCATCGGCAGGACCTCGTGCGGCGCCTCCGTGGCCACCGCCTCGGCGGCGGCCCAGCCCCGCACTGCACGCAGTTCGCCGAGCGCCAGCCTGGCCCGCGCCTCCAGCTCACGCAACGGTTCGCGCGCCATCAGGCCGAGGCGGCCCTGCAAGGCGTGCAGTTCGGCCAGGCCAGCGCGCCCCTCGCCCAATGCGAAACGGGCCTCCCAGCGCAGTTCGGCCAGATCCAGGGCCAGCCGCAGGCTGGCTTGAGCTGGCGCATGGTGCAGGGCATCCGGCCGCTCCAGCGCATGACCACACAGCGCCGCGACATGTGCCTGAACCGCCTGCCCGAGCGCACGGCAACGCTCGGCGTCGACCCTGCCATAGGCCGGGCCGAGTGGGAACGGAAAGGCCTGCAGCCACTGCGTGTGGCTGGCGAAGGCTCCAGCGTCGAGTTGGGCCAACTCGCGGGCCACCTGAAGGCAGACCTGCATCGTCATGGCTGGCATCCGGGACAGGCTGTCGCGCAAGCCCGCAGCGGCTGCACGCCCCCGCTCCAACAGCGTGGCCGGGTCCAACGCGGCGCCGTGTGTCGGCATCTCGGACCACAGTGCCGCCAAGGGGGCCAGCGGCTCGGAGAGCGGGCCGAACAGATCGGCAGCCATCGGCGCATCGGGTGCCGACACGGCAGCCGCCGAGGGCGCGTCGCGGACAGTCAAGTGGCCCATGCGCAGGCGGTCGGCCGGCGTCAATGCATCGAGGGACGCGAGTTGGGTGTACAGCGCCAGGGCGCGGGCATCGTCTCCCCCGTGGAACAGGGTGCCGGCCCACCAGCTCAAGGCGTTGGTGTAGCCCGGGCCTTGCGGATCCATCGGCTCCATCAGCGCGCCAATCTCAACCAGCTCTGCACCCTGCGCGTGCGCAATTCGGGCACGCCCGAGCGCGATGGCCGGGTGCCTGGGCGCGACCGTGGCCGCTTGCTCGAGCAGGGCCTGCGTGCGCGTGTCCGGGGCGAACTGGGCGAGCAGCGTCAGCAGCTGGATCATCACCGGCTGGGTTTCCGCGGGCAGGCTGTCGGCGGCCAGCATGCTGCGCACCACGCGCTGCATGGCGATCACGTCCAGGCAGCGCTGGGCCAGCTTGCCGAGTTCTCGCCAGGTCGGAGCGTCGCCACCGCTGGCCTCGGCATCGGTCAGCAGCGGGTCCAGCCAGTCGGCGGCCACGCGCAAGCCACCAAACGAATCGGCTTCGCGCGCGAGCGCCAGGGCAGAGGTCAACAGCTGCCCAGCCCAGGCTCGCCCGGGCTGCCAGGCCGAGCGCAGCAATTGCAGCAGCTCGGTGCTGGCTGACACCAGCTCTGCCTGGCGCAGTTGGCGCATCAGGGCGCCCAGCGGGGGCGCGGCGTCGGGGTCGTCGGCGCATGCGGCAAGAACCGGCACCAGGGCGGAGAGGTCAACGTGCCGGTGCCGGGCCGCGAGGGCCCTGATCAGTGCCGGCATCAGCCCGCTGGCCAGGCGCTCGGCAGGTGACTTGCCGTTCCATGCCACAGCCACCGCATCGATGAAGGTGTCCTGGACATCGTCGCCCGGATGTTCACGCCCTTTGAGCCATTCGGCATGCAGCACATGAGCCAGCCGCGACCACGCGGCCGCGGGTGCGTCGATGCGCTGCAGCTTGGCCTTGAGGCCAGGGCCGCCCGGCCAGGGGCGCGACAGCGCAAGTGCCAAGGACTGCACGCGCAGCACCAGTTGGGCTGGCGTGACGGGCAGGATGGGGGTCTCGGTGTTCGTCACCCCGGAAGTACACCACAAGCAAGTGGCGAGTTCGGGCTCGGGGCGGCCGTCTACGCCATGAAACCGAGGTTGCGCTGGCTCAGGTTCCAGGCTGCGAGTCCGGGCAGAACGTCCATCAACTCAGTGTCCGACAGGCCGAACCACTTGCCCAGCGTGGCAGCGTAGCTTTCGACGCCGATCGACGGCAGCAGCGCGCCACCCGCAAGTTGGTCGTCGCTGTTGAAGCCACCCTTGCCGTCTGCGGCGCCATACACCGGCAAACGGCCGTAGACGTCACCGCCGCGTACCGCGCCACCCATCACGAGTTGATGGCCGCCCCAGCCATGATCGGATCCGTCGCCGTTGCCTGCCAGGCTGCGGCCGAAATCGCTGGCGGTGAAGGTGGTGACGCGATCGCTCACGGCCATCTGGGTGGTGACGCTGTCGAAGTAGGTCAGCGCATGCGACACCTGGGCCAGCAGCCGGGTGTGGCGCGAGGCCTGCGTGTCGTGCGTGTCGAAGCCGCTGACACCGACGAAGAATATCTGGCGAGACATGCCCAGCGCGCCGCGCGCAGCCACCATGCGGGCCACAGCCTGCATTTGCTGAGCCACGGGGTTGGCCATCATCAGGCCGGTTTCTGGATCGAGGTACTGCAGCAGCGGGTCGGGCTGGTTGAGGCCCAGTCCACCAGTGCCCCAGGGGCCGTCGCCGGCGCCCGGCATGGCCGTGGCCAGCAGCGCCTCGGCATCGGCCGAGCGCCCCACCGTGGCGGCGTGTTCGCGTTCGAGCACGTTGTTGTTGCGGGCGCCGCGCATCAGCGCCAGCATCTTCTGCTGGGCCACCGCAGAGCCGAACAGCGTCCCTTCGGGGCCACCGATGTGGATCGCGCCGGTGGGCGCCAACTGGTACATGCGGGAACCCAGGCCACTGGGCCACAGCGCGTTTCCGCTCAGGGCCACGCTGGTGAACATCGAGCGGGTGTTGGCCGACAGCACCAGGTCGGCCATGCGGCCGCCCCAGCCTCGGGTACCTCCCTCTGCGGTGAAGGATTGCCAGACCGATTGCTGGTCGTTGTGCGAGAACAGCTTGGGCGGCTTGGGTGCCGTCCCGGCCAGGTAAGCGGCCTTGGTGGTCGGGCCGACCAACGGTCCGACATTGCTGATGAACGCCAGCCGGCCACCGGTGAACAGCTCGCGCGCGCCGGCCAGCGCCGGGTGAAGGGCCATGGTCCGGCCTTGCGAGGTCTGGGGCGTGATAGGTAGCACGCCGCCCAGTCGGGCGTGCAGCGGGGAGCGGAGGTTGCCGGAAGGCGGTGTGCCGACGCTGGCCAGCGCAATGCTGTCTGGCATCGAGGCGTTGCGGGCGGTGCCGTAGGCGGACCACGAGGCGCTGTCGGTTGCCAGAAGGGTGTTGTAGGCGTCATTGCCGCCCACCAGGAACAGGCAGACGAGGGCCTTGTAGCCGGAGGTGCCGG
>CAYJEC010000004.1:0-26778 GCA_964369025.1 uncultured Ideonella sp.
GCCGGCAGATGAAACGCGGCGCCGCACCGTCTTCGCCAACCAGGTGCTGACGCGCTGGGTCCAACGGTGCGGGAGCACCTGTGCCGACTCGTGGAACCAGACCATCGCGCCTGTCAGCGGGATCGAGGCCAAGGCGCAATGAACGGCGCCCCGGAGGGGCCTTGAGCGCAGCGGCCCAAGGCGCAGTGGCCAACGATCCGAGCGGGCTGCAACCCCGCGTGCGGTGGATCATCGTTGGTGTGACCGCGATGTTCATTGCTGCCGTGGTGTCGGCCACTGCAGTGCTGGTACTCACCGAGCGAGGCGAAGCCTTGTCGCAGGCCCAGCAGCGCGCCGAGCGGTTCATCGCGGGCGCGGAGGCCACGCTCAACCGGACATTGCTGAGCGTGGACGTGATGCTGGCCGGCACCGAGGCCCAGCTGCGTTCGCACCGGCTGAGCAACGGGACCTACGACGCCACCGGAATGCACCAGCAACTTCAGGCCACCGTCGGCCAGAACCTGCTGGTGCGTGATCTGGTGCTCCTGCTGGCGGATGGCACCGTGCTGGCCACTGCCCAGCCCGACAGTGCCAGGCTCGGGCTGCCTCTGCCTGCCGGGTTCGTCGACGCGGTCCTCGCATTGCCCACGCCGCAGCTGGTGGCCAGCCCGCCGCTGGTCAGCTTCGCCTCCAGCGAGCGTGTGATCTACCTGGCACGGGCAGTTGCCCTTGCCCCGGACGGCGGCCGGGCCGTTCGGGCGTTGGCCGTGGCCGAGGTGCCGGCGTCGCTTCTTGCCGGCCTGATGGGCACGGCGCTGGACATCGACGGCGTGGTCGCGACGCTGGAGCGTGACGACGGGCTGCTGCTGATCAGCGTGCCACAGCATGGCCCGCAACCCGGCACGCGGCTGGCCCCACCGCTGCGCGACGCCGACGCCAGTGGCCGTGCGGTGATGGCACCGGCACGCGTGGGCGGGGCACCGGCGGTCGTGGCCGTCCGGCCCTTGCTGTACCGGCCGCTGATGGTGACCGCTTCGATCCCGCTCGACATGGCGCTGGCCGATGTGGTGGAACAGAGCCATGTCGTGACGGGCGCTGCCGCCCTGTTCGTGGCCACGCTGCTGGCGGCTGGAGGCTTTGCGCATTGGCACCTGGCCCGTGTGGCGCAGGCGCGGGCGGCGCTGGATCGCTCAAAGTCCACCCTCGACCAAGCCCTCGCGTCGATGGCCGACGGCTTCCTGCTCTGTGACGCGGCCGACCGCGTGGTGGTCTGGAACGATCGTTACCTGGAAATCTACCCCTGGCTGCGCGAGGCGATGGCACCAGGCGTGCCCTTCGAGCGCCTGGCGCTGGTGGCAGTCAACGTGATGCTGCCCAACAGCCCGCCCGAAGACCAGCAGGGCTGGGTCCAGCTCCGCCTGGCCCGGCGCCGCCAGCACGAGGGGCATCAGGAGCAGGTGCTGCCCGACGGGCGGGTGATCCATGCCCTGGAGCGCCGCACCGCCGATGGGGGCGTGGTGAGCGTCTACCACGATGTGACCGCGGCCGAGCGTGCGCTGGCCCGAGCCAAGAGCGATGCCGAAGCGGCCAACCGGGCCAAGTCGCGATTCCTGGCGTCGATGAGCCACGAGATCCGCACGCCGCTGAACGCGGTGCTGGGCATGAACGGCTTGATGCTCAATACCCCGCTGACCGAAGAACAGCGGCGCTATGCCGAGCTGATACGCAGCTCTGGCCAGACCTTGCTGGCACTGATCAACGACATCCTCGATCTGAGCAAGGTCGAGGCGGGGCGCATGGAACTGGAGATCGTCGACTTCGACCCCCTCGCCACCGTCAACGACGTGGTCACGCTGCTGGCGGTGCGCGCCGAGGCCAAGGGCCTCCGGCTCGAGTCGCACGCGGCGCCCGGCCTGCCGGGCCAGGTGCGCGGCGACCCGAGCCGTCTGCGCCAGGTGATGTTCAACCTGATCGGCAATGCCCTGAAGTTCACCCCCCAGGGCCGGGTCGACGTCGAGCTCACCCATCGGCCCTTGCCCGGGCGCAGGATCGAGCTGGTCATCGCTGTGCGCGACACCGGCATCGGTATCGACGCGGCAACGCTGCCGCGCCTGTTCCGCCATTTCAGCCAGGGCGACAGCAGCACCGCACGCCGCCATGGCGGCAGCGGCCTGGGGTTGGCGATCAGCCTGGAGATCGTCGAGCTGATGCACGGCCACATCGACGTCGACAGCGTGCCCGGCGAGGGCAGCACGTTCACCGTGAGCCTGCCGCTGGAGGTCGTTCAGGGCGCTGCCGCCGATGTGCCGCCTAGCGCCCAGGCCGCTGGCGATGCGGCGATCATCGGGGTGCCGGCCCGCCGAATCCTGGTGGCCGAGGACAATGGCGTCAACCAGATCCTCATCAAGGCCATGCTGGACCACCTGGGGCACTTCTGCGATGTGGTGGCCGACGGGTTCGAGGCGGTGCGGCAGGTGCAAGCCGGCGACTACGACCTGGTGCTGATGGACATCCAGATGCCCGGCATGGATGGCGAGGCCGCCACCCGCGCCATCCGCGCGTTGCCAGGCCCGGCAGGGCGCATACCCATCGTGGCAATGACCGCCAACGCGATGATCGAGGAGCGTGAGGCCTACCTGGCGGCCGGCATGAACGACCACGTTGCCAAGCCCCTGGATCTGCCGCGCCTGGCCGCCGTGATCGCCCGCGTGGTTCAGGCCCCTGCGGGAGCCTGACTGGAGCACCCGGTGCCGGCCTGCCGACCGCCCCTGGGTTAAGCGTCGAGCGCCAGCAGTTGTTCCAGGCAATGCTCCTGGATCCCGTAGAACACCTTGATGCCAGCGATCTGCTCGTGCAGCGCCTGCACCCGCGCGGCCGGCAGCGGTTGTTGGCGCTTGACCGCCAGGATCATCTTGTTCTTGCTGGTGTGCTCAAGCGACACGAACTCGAACACCTGCGTGTCGTAGCCCTGGGTCTCCAGCAGCAGCGCACGCAGGCTGTCGGTCAACATCTCGGCCTCCTGGCCCAGGTGGATGCCATGCTTGAGCATCGGCCTCAGCAGCGGCGGCAGGCTGATCTGTGGCCGGATCTGCTTGTGGCAACAGGGCGACGACAGGATCACCGCCGCCCCTGCGCGCACGCCTGCATGCAGGGCGTGGTCGGTGGCGGTGTCACAGGCGTGCAGGGCGATCATCACATCGACATGCCCGGGCACCACGTCGCGAACGTCGCCGCACTGGAAGCGCAATCCATCCACACCGCACTTCGCCGCGGCCTCGTTGACCTGCGCCACCAGTTCCGCACGCAGCTCGACGCCCAAGGTCTGCGCGGGCCAGCCCCGCCCGTGCGTCAGGTGGTGGTGGGTGGCAAAGGTCAGGTAACCCTTGCCGGCACCGAAATCCACCACCCGCACAGGCTGGCCCTCGTGCGGCACGAGCCCGGCGTCGTCGAGTGCGTGGTCGAGCACCTCGATGAACTTGTTGATCTGCTTCCATTTGCGCGCCATCGCAGGCACCAGCGCACCTGTCCGGTCCGTCACACCCAGCGCCTGCAGGAACGGGGTGTCCAGCGCCAGCAGCCGGCGTTTGCTGCGCACATGGCCTTGGGCCGGCTCTGCGGCCTCGTCGGCACCGTCGTCGGCCACCCGGGCACGGTGCAGCGCGATCTTGCCGCGTTTGCTGATCAGCAACTGCAGCTCCTCGTCACGCGTCGACAGGTGGGCGTGCGAGAAGCTGGTGCCGAGCAGGGTGTCGATGCGGGCCACGGCCTCGTCGATGGGGAGGTTCTCGGTCAGCTCGCGGGTACGGTGCTGATGAACGAACTGCAGGCAAGGCACGCCGCGCAGATCCAGCCGAAGTGCGCTGACCCGCAGCACCTCGCCGGCACCCGGGCGCGGTTTGGCAAGCAGCAGTCGCTTGAAGCGGCCATCGCCCAGCGTGGCACGCAGTGCGTCGAAGAAGCGTTCGCGGCGAGCCAGATCGGCCAGTGCGTCGGTGTCCAGGGAAAGGGGCGGGGCGGTCATCGGTGGCAGGCTCGTCGGCGGGGATTGTGGACCAGCGCCCACACTCCAGGCTCCATCCCTAGGATGCCTGCCCCCAAAACGTTTCGACACATTTATGATCCAGCTCATCAAAAGAAGAATGTGCGAGCCTGAGGGTGGCCGCCGAGTCGGTCGCATGCTGCCCACCGCAGCAAGTGGCTGGATGCCTGTTGTGCCCCCTGTGCCGTGAGCCCGTCCACCTTCTTCCAAAAGTTCGCCCCCTCCAGGCGCCCCCAGCACGACCGATCCGCATCGGAATGGCTGGGCCAGGCGCCTGATCCCATGCCGCTGTCCAGCACCACATTGCGCACCGCCGTGGCCGCCGCCGTTGGCGCCACGCTAGGGGCTTGGTTCGGCCGCAGCCTGGGGGCGGGCGGGTCAGCGCTGGCGGCGGTGCTCGGCGCAACGGTCGGCGGTGCGCTGGGGCCTCTCTGGAGCTTCGTTGTTCAGCGAGCCCGCGCCGCGGCCTCTCCGCCCGACTCCGCTGGAGATATCGTCACCGGCCTGCCGGACCGGGCCCAGTTCCTGGCGCGACTCGCCAGCGAGCGGGCGGCGCGCATGGATGGCACGGCGGCGCCGCGGGCTCTGCTGATGCTCGGCCTGGATCGCCTGCGCGTGCTCAACGACAGCCTCGGGTACGAGGTGGGTGACCAATGGCTGCGCGAGGCCGGTACGCGGCTCGCCGATGCCTTCGATCCACCCGGACTGGTGGCGCGTCTGAGCAATGACGAATTCATCCTGCTGGCCCCGGCGCAACCCGTGCGAGCCGACGAGCCTGCCTTGGCTGTCCTCGGTGAGGCGTTGCTGCACCGCGTGCGCCGGCCCTTCCTGGCCGATGGCGGCGAGCACCACCTGAGTGCCAGCGCCGGCGCCACCTGGCTGCTACCCGGCAAGCCGATCGAGCAGGCCTTGCGCGAGGTTGATCTGGCCTTGCGCCGCGCCAAACGCGCTGGCCGTGATTGCGTTCGCGTCTTCGAGCCGAGCATGCTGGCCGAGCACGACGAGCGCGGTCGCCTGCTGGCCGCGCTGCGGCGTGCCGTGCGCACCCAGGAGTTCCGCCTCCACTACCAGCCGCAAGTGGACCGGCTTGGCAGGGTCGTCGGTGCCGAGGCTCTGCTTCGCTGGAACTCACCCGAACTCGGGCCGGTCGAGCCCTCGCGCTTCATCCCGCTGGCCGAAGAGTCGGGCCTGATCGTGCCGATCGGCCGCGCCGTCATCCGCGACGCCTGTGCCGTGCTGGCCTGGTGGGCGCAGGATCCTGCCACCGCTTTGCTCACCCTGTCGGTCAACGTCAGCCCGCACCAGTTTCAGCACCCCGGCTTCGTCGAGGAGGTGCGCCTGGCGCTGCTGACCGCGGGCGTGGCGCCGGGCCTGCTCAAGCTGGAGATCACCGAGAGCGTGATCATCTCGGACATGCCCGGTGTGCAGGCGCGCATGCAGGCATTGCGAGACCTGGGCGTGCGCCTCTCGCTGGACGATTTCGGCGTGGGCTACTCCAGCCTGAGCTACCTCAGGCACCTGCCGTTGTCTCAGCTGAAGATCGACCAGGTCTTTGTGCGCAACATGATCAGTGACCCCCGGGAAGCAGCGCTGGTGCGAACGGTGATTGCGCTGGCGCGCGACCTGTCACTGGAGCTGGTGGCCGAGGGCGTGGAGACCGCCGAGCAGCGCGAGATGCTGAGCGACCTGGGCTGCGGCCTGTACCAGGGCTACCTGTTTGGCCGGCCGGTTCCGCTGGAATCGCTCTGCGTGGTGCAGTGAGCCGGCGGTTGGGGCTGCCACACCCGCAGCGGGTCAGCTCAAACGCCGCCCGGCCCTTCGGGCTCAGCCAGGGGAAACCTCAGCGTGATGCAGGTGGGCTGATCGTCGATGCTGATCCTCGCGTCGTGCAATTGCGCCACGCGCGCGATCATGGCAAGGCCGCTGCCGCGCCGTGTTTCGGCGGCGGAGCTCTGGGACAACAGCCGCCGCCTCCCTGAGCCGGCCAGGCCCGGCCCTCTGTCGACCACCGAGAGCACGGCCTCGTGCCCATCCGAGGTCAAGCGCCACTCCACAGCAGTGCGATCCGGGGCGTGCCGGAGCGCGCTGCGCAGCAACTGGAACATCGCCATCAACAGCGTGATTCGGTCGCCCCTGACGAGCAACCCCCAGTCGATTTCACGCTCAAGCCTCACAGGCGCATGGGCGGGTGGCGCCAGCCGCTCACCGACGTCGTCGACCAGTTCGGCCAGGTCGATGGTCTTCAGATCCGACCGGCGCAGGTTGCGGCAGCGCACGAGGGTCAGGTAGCGATCTGCCGTGTCAAGGGCCTGCTGGACCGCCTTGCCGGCCCGGGCCAGGCCTTCACGGGCGTCGGGCGCCCACCCGCCTGGCCGCACGGATTCCATCTGCACCAGCGCGGCACCCAGTGGATTGCGCAGGTCATGGGTGATGAACTCCTCGGTCTCGCCGCGCAGCGAATCCAGCGTGTGGTGCACCGCCATGGCATGTTCGCGCGACAGCAGGCTTTGGGTCTGGGCCTCGAACTGCAGCCACCGCCGGTGGTACCCCAAGGCCTCCTGGAAGCGCCCCAGCTGATCCAGGGCGTCGGCCAGGCACTTGGCCAAGGTGGCCTGCATCTCGCCGCCCCGGAAGCGGGGCCCGGGCAAGGCTTCGATCTCGCGCAGCCGCGCGAGCGTGACCGCCAGATCGGGCCCTGTCTGCGCCAGTTCAGCACGCGACAAGGCCAAGGCGTAGGTCCCCCACGGGACGGAGCCGGGTGAAAACAAATCGGTGCTGGCAGCCCCGACACGGGTCACCCAGCGCATGGCGGCGTCCGCATCGCCGCTTTCCAGCAGCACACCCACCAGCGTATCCAGGGAACCCGCCCGCAGGGCGCCATGGGCCTCGGTGAGCGACCCCTCGCAGGCCTGCTCCGCCAGTGTGCGTGCCCGGTACAGCGCCTGTCGGGCGATGGCGCCTCCTTCCACGTCACCCTGAGCGCGCGCCAGACCAAACCAGGCAGTGGCGATGTTGTTGATCGCGCGGAGGCGTTGCTGGTGGCTCAGGGCTCCGGTCTCGGCCAGCAACGTGACCCGCTCGTTGAACATCGAAATGGCCAGTGCGAACTCGCCGATCAGGGTCAAGGCGGCGCCGAGGTTGTGCAGCAACTGCCCCAGCAGGTCGTCACGTTGAAGGGCGTAGGCCACACCGAGCAGGTGCTGGCCGCGTGCCAGCGCGTCAGCGTAGCGCCCGTGGTAGATGTCCGCGACGATCTGGCTGTTCACGGCACGAACCAGCAACACCGGGTCGGCAAGCGCCTCCGCGCGCTGCAGTGCTTCGGCGAAGGCCGAATCGCGCTCAGCCTGGCCCAGAGCGTCGTAGGCCATGCCGCACACCAGCAAGGCCCGAACAGCCTCCGCCGCGAGGCCCTGGTCCTCGGCGCCTTGCAGAGCATCCTGGGCCCATCGCAGCACCAGTGCGGCATCGGCAGCCAGCTGGGATCGGACTTGCTCGAAGCAGCCGTCGCTGGACACATCGAGACCGGGCCCGGCGGGCATCGGCGCGGCCTGTGGGGCCGCGGTCGCGGCAGTTGTCATGCCACAGCCCGGGCGCGATCCGGCAGGAGCAGAGTCACCGCAGTTCCGTGCCCCAGTTCACTGTCCACCTGGATCCGGGCCTCGTGAACGCGAGCCACCCGGGCGACCATGGCCAGGCCCAGGCCATTGCCCTTGCGGACCGCTCCGGTGGCGAACCGCTGGAACAGCCGCACCCGCATGTCCAGCGGGAGCCCGGGCCCGCGATCCGACACGCTGAGGCGGATCTGCCCATCGGCGCGCTTCAGCGCCACCCGCACCTGGGTACCCGCTGGCGCATGCTTGAAAGCATTGCTCATCAGGTTGCCCAAGGCGCGCATCAGCAGCAGGCGGTCGCCGAGAATCTGCACGCCCGACTCGAGGTCTCGCTCCAGCTGAATCGGGTCGCCGGCCGGGGCGGCCATCTGCTCGCAGACATCGTCGACCAGGGCGGTGAGGTCGATGGGTGCCAAGTCCTCGCGTCGCAACTGCTCTGCCCGGATCACGTTCAGGTATTGATCGGCAATGTCCATCGCGCGCTGAACGCTGTGCTGTGCTCGACGCAGGCTCGCCGCTTCGTCCGCCTCGCGGCCACTGGACGGCAGCGCGCGCAATGCAGACAAAGCCACAGCCAAGGGTGCGCGCAGATCGTGTGTCACGAAGTCGTCGGCCTCCGCCCGCAGCGAGCTCAGCGTCTCACGCGTCCACCGGTCGTGCTCACGCGCCAGCAGCGTCCGCACCCGCGATTTGGTGCGCGACCATTGCTGTTGGTAAGCCAGCGCCTCTCGGTACTGCCCGGCACGCTCGCAGGCCTCGAACTGGCACCGCAGGATGGACAGGCGCAGGTCGCCGCCCGTCACCCGCGGGTGCTGCACCGCCTCGGCCAGGCGCAAGCGTGCCAGCACCTGCTCAGGATCGCCGGTGCCCAGTCGCAAATCGATCAGCGATTCGGTGAGCACCTCCTGCGCCAGGGCCAGGCTGCCCTCCGCCGCTGGCGCCGGCCGCGCCGCGCGCACGCGGGCCAGCCAGCCCCGTGCTTCGTCTCCCCGGCCGAGTTCGAGCAGCACACGAACCAGCGTGAACAGAGCGGCATGGCTGTAACGGGCGCTCGCGGCCAGCAGCCCGCCACACGCCAGCTCCGCCAATTCGCGCGACCTCTGCAATGCGGGTGCGGCAGGCTCGGCGCCGCTGGCCTCCAGCAGGAGCCCCCCCCGGATCAGCCAGGCTTGCGCCTGCCCAGCCGCATAGCGGCTGAGGGCCACCCGCGCCTGGGCACTGGTGGCCACCGGGTCGGCGAGCAAGGAGACGCGGGCTTCCTCAAAGGATTCCACCGCCTGATCGTGTTCGCCCAGGTAGCAAAGGCTGGTGGCGGCCGTGTGCAGCGCTTGGCGGACCAGGGGCTTCTGATCGAGCGATCGCGCATGGGCAAGCGCCTGCTTGCAGGCGGCCAACGCACTGGCATGCCGGGAGTGGTCCACATCGACACGCGCCAACGCGATGCTGACATGCACCACCCACCTGGGATCCCCCAGCGCTTCGGCGGCCAGGCGTGTGGCGTCCAGCGCCTCGGCGGCATCAGGCCGGCCCAGCCAATCCCGAAGTTGGCCCTGCCACAGCCGGGCCTGCACCGCAGCGGCCCGGTCGCCTGTGGTTTCCGCGGCGACCAGCGCCTTGTCGATCTCCGCCAGAGCGCGCTCTGGCGCCCAGTCCAGCCACGCCGCCAAGGGCCAGGGAGGCCTCAGTGCCTGGGCATCCATGTGCCGCAGTCCATCATGCAGCGGCCTGGGGGTTCGGCAGCTCCAGCCTGTACCCCGTCCCATAGACAGCGTTCAAGCGGAACCCGTGTTCAGTGAGCGCTAACTTTCTGCGTATGAGGTAGACATGCTGCGCCACGGTATGCACCCCCGCCTCATGGTTGCGGCCCCAGACGGCGGCCAGCAGTTCCTGGCGCGTAAACAATCGCGCGGGTTCGCTGAAGAGGATCCAGGCGAGGTCGAACTCGCGCGGCGCGAGGTCGACGGCCTTGTCGCCCACCATCACCTCGCGGCGGCCAAAATCCAGGGTGTAGGGGGGCCGCTCGATCTGTGTGAGCGTCGACGCGGCGGGCGTCATGCGGCGCAGCAGGGCGTCGATGCGGGCCACGACGATGGATTCCGAGCCGGGTTTGACGATGTAGTCGTCGGCACCTGCCTTCAGGGCGCGCACCACGCTTTCCTCGGTGTCCAGGCCGGTGAGCATCACCACGCCCACCCCGGTGGAGAGCAACTGGCGAAGGCGCGACACCACGTCGATGCCCTCCATCTCCGGCAGGCGCCAATCGACCACCGCACAACGAGGCGCCTGCTTGCTGACCTCATAGAAGAACTCATGCGGGCGGCCGAAGATCTTGACCTGGTGGCCCGCCCGGCTGAGCCACTGCTCCACGCAGGCCGAACAATCGGGGTCGTCCTCCAACAAATAGATCAGCGCCAAACTTTTCTCCGCTGGATGTGACACAAACGCAGCAGGAATACCTGTAACGCGTGTAAAACACCATAGTCCTGAGGCGGCCAAGCCTGGAGAATCCCAGTTCTGACCCGGCAGAGATTATTGCGCGTGCCAGGCCAGGAAGCCGTGATGATCCTTGAGGATTGCCCTGGCGCCCCGGCATAGAGTCTGCTTTACGTCATGGATGGTTCCCGGCGCACCCTGCCGTTGGCGCCATTTCCAGCCAAAAGTTCGGAGTTCCCGTGATGAGTCAACACACCAGCCGCCAGTGGGCCTTGCCCGCCATTGCGGTCCTGCTCGGCCTGGCACTGCCACTGACCGCAGCCGCGGGTTCACGGAAGTCGAACAAAGAGGTGATGCCTGAGCTCAGCACCCGCCTGATCATCAAGCTCGGCGAAGGCAACCTCGACGCCCCATTGCTGGCCAAGGTGCGCGCCGTGGCCGCCAAGCAGGGCCTGAGCCTGACCCATCTGCGCAAGCTGGCCCGCGGCGGCGATGTGCTGGAACTGGGCAAGGCGCTGCCCCCTGAAACCTTGCACAAGCTGGCGGCCTTGCTCACCAAGCTGGATTCGCGCATCGATTACGTCGAGCCCGACACCGTCATGGTGCCCATGGCCCTGTCCGACGACAAGCACTCCGGCGCGCAGTGGAACCTGACCGAAGCCGCCGGTGGCATCCGCCTGGCAGGAGCCTGGGCCCGCACCCGCGGCCAGGGCGTGGTCGTGGCGGTGGTCGACAGCGGCGTGAGGGCGCACGTCGATCTGGCGGGCAACCTGTTGCCCGGCTACGACTTCGTTTCCAACCGCACCGCAGCCCGCGACGGCGACGGCCGCGATGCCGACGCTTCTGACGAGGGCAACTGGTACACGCGCGGCCAATGCGCGTCCGATCAACTGGGTGCCGAAGAAAGCTCCTGGCACGGCACCCACGTGGCCGGTACCGTGGCCGCCATGGCCAACAACGGCATCGGCGTCGCCGGGGTGGCCCCGGGTGCCAAGGTGTTGCCGATCCGCGTGCTGGGCCGCTGCGGCGGCTACACCTCCGACATCATCGACGGCATCCTCTGGGCCGCCGGGGTGGCGGTGGATGGCGTGCCCGCCAACCCGAACCCGGCGAGGGTGATCAACCTGTCGCTGGGCAGCCCGGGCGCCTGCAGCAAGAGCATGCAGCTGGCGATCAACGCGGCGCGTGACCAGGGCGCGGCGCTGGTGGCGGCGGCTGGCAACTCGGCCATCGACGTCAAGAAGTTCAGCCCCGCCGGCTGTGCAGGCGTCATCTCGGTGGGGGCCACCACCCGCACCGGTGCCCAGGCCGCGTACTCCAACTTCGGCACCGGCATCACCGTCTCGGCTCCGGGCGGCGACATGCGGTCCCAGGCGGCAGATGGCGTGCTGTCCACTCTCAACAGCGGCACCAAGCGGCCGGTCTCGGATGTGCTGGCCTACATGCAGGGCACATCGATGTCCGCCCCGCACGTGTCAGGTGTGGTGGCGCTGATGCTGGCCCGCAACCCGGAACTGTCGGCCAACCGTGTCCACGACCTGCTGCGCGCCACTGCCCGCCCCCTGCCTGGCGCTTGCCGTGGCGGCTGTGGCGCCGGCATCGTCGACGCGGCGGCGGCCGTCAGCGCTGCCGAAGCCGCGGTGCGGCTGAGCGGCAACTGAGCGCACCTGGGTCTCCCCGGCCTGCGATGAGCCCCGATTTCATCGAGGTCTACGACGGCGCGCTCGATCAGGCCTTCTGTGCCGCTTTCATCGAGCGCTTCGAGGCCAGCCGCCACCGTGTGCCCGGGCGCACCGGCGGCGGCGTGGACGCCACCAAGAAGCTCAGCTCCGACCTTTATCTGAACCAGCACGCCGAGTACCAGGACGCGCTGGCCGAGATTCTGAGAGCCACCACCCGGTGCGCCGAGGCGTACTTCCGCAAGTACCACTTTGCCCTGATCGCGCCGGTGGCGCTGACGCTGGCAGACCCCGAGAACGGCCAGCCGGTGGCCCTGACACACGAGAACTACCCGCGTGTCGGCGCGCCACAGGCCGACGGGCTGATGAAGGCGCTGTACCGCCTGGGACCGGTGCAGGCGCAGAAGTACGAGCGCGGGAGCGGCAACTACAACTACTGGCACTGCGAGGTCTACCCTGAGGCCGGCAGCAACGAGGCCCTGCACCGCTCGCTGCTGTTCATGTTCTACCTGAACGACGTGGCCGAGGGCGGCCACACCGAGTTCTACTACCAGCAGCGTGCCATCCAGCCCCAGGCCGGGCGCATGGTCATCGCGCCAGCCTACTTCACCCACACCCACCGCGGCTGCGTGCCGGTGTCGGGCGACAAGTACATCCTGACCAGCTGGATCCTGCTGAACCGCGCCGAGCAGCTCTACGCGGCACGCCCCGGCCCGCGCACCTGAGGCTCAGCCAGCGCCGGTTGGTGGGCGCCCATCGCCATGCCCACCAACCGGTGGAACTGGTGCACCCCCAGCTCGCGCGTGGGCGAGTAGCGGCCATGTTGGTAGAAGCGCGAGCGCAGCCCGCGCTGCACGCTCATCACCACCGCCTCGTCCTCCATCTCCACCTCGTCCAGCGCGCCGCCGGCCCCGGTGCCCAACAGCTCCGGCCGGCCCACGTAGGAGCGGAAGGCCACCCGAGTGCGCGTGGCCGAGAGCGGCTGCACCAGGTTGACCGAGAGGCCCCAGGGGTAGACATTGAGCATCAGGTTCGGGAACAGCCAGTAGTAGTAGGCGGCGATTCGCCGGCCATGGTCCGGTGAGCCGGGCGGCGGCTCGAAGGCCACCTCACCCTCGCGCGCCACCGCCAGCTGCAGGTTGCCCCAGGCGAACAGCTCGTACTCGTACTGCGCCAGATCCAGCGTGCGGCTGAGGCCCGGGTGCACGAAAGGGATGTGCAGGCCCTCCAGGTAGTTCTCGACATACAGCGCCCAGTGGGCGTCGAACTCGTAGTCGCGGCTGCGGGTGGCATCCAGCCGCCAACTGCCCACCGGCAGCCAGGCCAGCCGATCGCGCAGCGGGGCGATCACCTCGCCGAACGGCGCCAGCGGATCTTCCAGCGCCACGAAAGCGTGGCCGCCCCAATCGCCCATTGAAACCTGAGGCAGGTCATCACAAGGGCGCGGGAAATCCAGCGCCTGCTGGAACTCGGGCATGAAGACCATGCGGCCATCGAGCTCGAAGCGGCGCGAGTGGTAGCCGCAGCGGATCTGCTTGGCATCCTGGCAGGCGGCCTGCAGCAGCAGGTTGCCGCGGTGCGTGCACACGTTGCTGAGGCAGCGCAGCGTGCCGCTGCCATCGCGTGCCAGCAGCAGCGGCTCATCCAGCCAGCCGGGCAGCAGATCGCGCGGCGAGAGGGCCCCGGGCGCGGCCACCTCCGCCAGATCACCCAGCCATTGCCAGCTGCGCGCGAAGATGCGCTCGCGCGCCTGGGCCTGCACGGCGGCGTCGAGGTAGAAGGCCTTGTCCAGCGTCTCGGCCCGGCGAACATCGGGGTCGACCTGGAAGCGGGAGGGGCTGCTCACGCGCCGATGATGTCATGCACCAGGGCAGGCCAGCTCACGCACAATCCCTTGGCACCTGGGTGGCGAGAAGGGTTCGCGATGAAGACATTCGGCAAACGCGCGCAGGGCCTGCGGCTGGAGCGCATGCAGGCATCGCCGCGCTGGGTGGCGGGCGCGGACGGCGGGCCGGGCGGCTTCCGCAACCTGCACCCGGTGCTGCCCGGCCTGCGAGACAGCAGCGCGCCGCTGCCCACGCTGGGTGATTTCTTGTGCCGTGGCGACCGCCGAGTGCCCAACGGCCCGCTGCCCACCCGCGACCCGCTGGCCGATTGGCAAACGCCGCCCGCCAGCGGCCTGCGCGCCACCTGGCTGGGACACTCCAGCGTGCTGATCGAGATCGACGGGTACAGGGTGCTGACCGACCCCGTCTGGGGCCCGCGCGCGTCACCCTCGCGGCTGGCCGGCCCCAAGCGGTTTCAGCCGGCCCCGGTGCGCCTGCGCCAGCTGCCGCCGGTGGATCTGGTGGTGATCTCGCACGACCACTACGACCACCTGGACTACCCCACGCTGCGCGCCCTGGCGCAGCACAGCACCGTGCCCATCGTCACCTCGCTGGGCGTGGGCGCGCACCTGGAGGCGTGGGGCCTGCCGGCCGAACGCATCACCGAGCTGGACTGGTGGGAGAGCCACACCCTGCCCGGCGGCGGGCTGGCTATCACCGCCGCGCCATCGCAACACTTCTCCGGCCGCGGCCTCAAAGACCGCAACGCCACGCTGTGGAGCTCCCTGGTCATCCAGACCGCCAAGCACAAGGTGTTCTTCAGCGGCGACACCGGCCTCACCACCGAATACGCCACCATCCGCGAGCGCCTCGGCCCCTTCGATCTGGTGATGCTGGAGGTGGGCGCCCACCACCCCAGCTGGGGCGACATCCACCTGGGCCCGGACAACGCGCTGAAGGCCTGGCAGCTGCTGGGCGGCGGGCCCTTCCTGCCCATCCACTGGGGCACCTTCGCGCTCGCCCTGCACCCATGGGACCAGCCGGCCGAAGTGCTCTACGCGCAGGCGCCAGGGCTGGGCGTGCCACTGCTGATGCCAAGGCTGGGCGAGGCGCTGGAGCCCTCGCAAGACCGACCGTTGGAGCCCTGGTGGCGGGCGGTGGATGCGGGGCACCCGGCGGTGCCGCCCGAGCCGCCTCCGAGCGACGAGGAGGCGAGGGCCAGCCTGCCGCGCCGGATGGTCTGGCCTGCGGATTGACGCGGTTCCGGAGCGCGCCGCACAGTCGCAGTCGCCAACCAGTGCGGGTTTTCACGAACACGACACTCATCAAATTGTTTATGTCTGCAGCGCCAAAAAGGGCTACAAACATAACGCGCTTGAGACCTGGGAACAAAGAGGGGGCCAGGCGCATTGGCGCCATCCCATTGCATCTCGTACCGGAGAGAGGTGGGAGCGCAGTGACATAAGCGGTGACAAGCGCCACTGATGTGGGCGAGCCGTGTGTCCCATGGGAGGTACGAGGTGGAGCGAAATTCATTCGGCGTGGTTGAAGGCCGATCGATGCCCCTCGGCATGGCCGAACGGGCCATGCGGGCGTTGGCTTTGCTGTGGATCGGGGCGGCGCTGACATTCGGGGCGAGCAGCGCCCATGCGGTCTACTTCAAGTCGCAGTCGTCCACGACAACCGGCGGCACGGTGATCGAGGGCGGGGCGCTTTCTGCAGGCATCAACTTCGAAGCCAGTTTTGCTGAACCTCCAGGCGAATGCGCATCTGCGGCCGCCGTCATCACCAAGGTCGAACTGTTTGAAGTCGGCAACCCGAAGTCACTGGCTCGAAGCAGCTACAACCCCACCCGCGGTGTTTGCCAGTCCCCCGAGTACCAGGACCTGCTTCGATCCGGAACTTTGAGCGCCAACTTCGGCGTCGGCGTCCACCAGATCTACCTGCGGGCCACCGGCAGTTCCGGAATCGGCAGCAACTCGTCGACCTACACAGTCACCGTCAACCAGGCCAACGACGCATCGTTCGCGTCACAGGTGGTGCCTGCCACGATGGTGGCCGGGCAAACCTATCCGGTCGCGGTCACCATGACCAATACCGGCGTCAACTCATGGGCCGCCGGTTCCACCTACAAGCTCGGCTCCCAAAACGCCCAGGACAACACCATCTGGGGCCTCAATCGGGTTGTCGTGAACTCGCAGGTTGCACCCAACGCCAACCATGTCTTCTCGTTCAACGTCACCGCGCCGGCCACCGCAGGCACATACAACTTCCAGTGGCGCATGATGAAAGAAGGTGCCGAATGGTTCGGTGATGCAAGCACCAACTTGGCCGTCAAGGTGGCCCTGCCACCGACCCTCACCGTCCAGCGCACACCTGCCACCATGGTGGCAGGTGAGGGGTTCGGGCTGGTGTGGACGTCGACCAATGCGACCTCAGTGAAGCGCAAATGCACGTCCACGGGCACCGGCTTCATTGTGAATGAAACCCTGTCTGCCACCAGCGGGAGCACCACTGGAGCGGCCAACTCCGCCTGGGTTGGGTACCCGTCCACCTGCATATGGACAGCCACCGGCCCCGGCGGTACCGATGCAGTGACCGAAACGATGACGACTGTCGCGCCAAGCTACAACGCGCAATTCGTCTCTCAGACTGTGGCGGGCACTGTGACCGCTGGTCAGGCAAGTGCCGTTTCGGTCACGATGAAGAACACGGGGACAGGCACCTGGGCGGCAGGCAGCACGTTCCAACTTGGTTCTCAGAACCCAGCCGACAACACGACCTGGGGCTTGATGCGAGTCAACAACCCATCGGCTGTGGCGCCAGGTGGGCTGGCGACCTTCAGTTTCTCGGTGACAGCGCCCTCCAGTCCGGCGACCTACAACTTCCAGTGGAAGATGGTCCGATCCAACGTGACGTGGTTTGGTGCCGCAACGACCAACAAGCCCGTGGCGGTGGTTGGCGCCGATACCCCGGTTCCCGTCGACATCACACCGCCCCATCTGGGCAATGCCGATGCCGGCACCCTGCCCGGCGAACTGGGCGTGAGCAATGCTGGTGCCGCCACCTACAGCATCCCCATCGAGGTGCCGCCTGGCACGGCAGGGCTGAAGCCCGGCCTCGCCCTGAACTACAGCAGCCAGGCCGGCAACGGCCCGCTGGGGCTGGGCTGGAGTCTCAGCGGCTTGTCCAGCATCCACCGGTGCGGCAAGACGATCGCACAGGATGGCGTCAACGGCCGCATCCGTTTCGACGGCGGAGACCGGCTCTGTCTGGACGGCCAGCGCTTGATGCTGGTGAATAAAGCGCCAAGCGACACCAACTACTGGTCCAGCGGTGCAGAGTACCGGACCGAGATCGACAGCCTCAGCCGCATCACGGCCTTGGGCACAGGCAACAGCCTGCGGTTCAAGGTCGAGACGAAGGACCACCGTGTCCTGTGGTTCGGCGGCAATTCAGCCGGCGCGAACACATCCAGCAACGTGAAGGCCATCGTGACGCCGATGAACGTGGGCACGATCAACGAAGTCCAGCCCTATGACAAGAGCGGTGCACTGTCCTGGGCCGTGGACAGCATCAAGGACCGTGCCGGCAACTTCATCGCTTTCAACTATGAGCAGGATGCTGCGACGGGCGAGCACCGGCCGACCTTCATCCGCTATGGCGGCACGGGTTTGGCCTCGCACGCCGCGGTCCAGTTCGTCCACGAGGCGCGCCCGGACGCCTGGAAGCGCTATGTCGACGATGCTCGCAATGACCTGCGCAGCCGCATCGCCCACATCAAGACCTACCACGGCAGCAATCTCGATGGCGACGTGGTGGCCAACGGCACCCTGGTGCGCGACTACTCATTGGCCTACGAGCAAAGCCCGACCAGTGGCCGCAGCATGCTCAAGAGCGCCTCCGTGTGCGCGCGCAATCCGCGGAGCGGCGTGCAGGAGTGCCTGCCGGCCTCCACGTTCGCCTGGGGCAAGCCAGATCCCGCCAAATCGGCAGGCTGGGTCAGCCGCGGCAGTTGGCCAGGCGCCCCCATCCTGACCACGACGGGCAGGGTCGGCGACCACAACTACTGGGCGATGCACAAGGAGTACTTCGAATTCGCGGACTTCGAGAACCACGGCTACACCGATGTGCTGGAGAAGCGCGTGGCCTCGCCGTCTCCGCGAGAGGCGCCTGGCGCTGACGGTTTGATACGCGATGCGAATTCGATTGCGATGGGCAGCAAACGCACCCAGTACCGCTACTTCCACAACGACAACGGCACCGGGTTCACGCTCTTCAACTACAAACTCAACACCGGCAATGCGTTCGTGGTGCTTGCCACCGCCGACTTCAATGGTGACGGGGCCCCGGATCTGCTGGTCGATGAAGGCACGACCAGCGGTGTACCGAAGATCTGCCTGTCACCCTTGTCCCGAAGGGGCCCGCAAGGGGCGCCGGGCTCGATGATCACCTTCAACTGCGACAGCGGCTTGGCCGCCATCGGCAGCAACCTGGATCTCGACACACCACATGTCATCGATGTGTTGGGCGAAGGCCGAACCGCTCTTTACAGCCGCTTCAACGACAGCCTCGGCTATGCCAGGCTTTGCGTTCAAGGCAATTGCGTCGATGACCCCGACGCACCGGTGAACTACCTGGGCTACACCTACGCCAAGTACGGCATCCCCCCGTCTCCGCTCACTTCCCACATTCGCTTTGCCGAGATGGTCGACTTTGCGGGGACGGGCAAACAGCAGGATGTGCGCTGGACCAGCCCACACTACGTGAAGGTCTGGTACGACGCGGACGGTAACGCGTTCACAGTCAACGACTGGGTCAACACACAGCCCAGGGTGGTCATGTCGGGCTTCCGGCAGCCGAATTCCCCAGACTCGGCCTACAGCGCCGGCTCCATGCCGTCCTACGACTACCCTGACTACCCCATCGATTGCCCGCCCATTGGATGTGTCCCGGCGTTGCCCAAATACACGTTCCACGCTGGCAACGGCGCGGTGGATCTCAACGGTTCGGGCTACAGCAGTTTGCTGTTCGGCTTCGTTGAATTCGGCTACCCGGGCGGCATCCCGGTCTACAACAAGGCCGAGACCACCTTGTGCCTGTCCACGGGGCGACGCCTGGACTGTGGCGTGCGCAAGAAGTACAGCGGCGAGGCCTACATGGTCCCCGGCGTCCTGGGCAACTACATCGGCGATGGCCTGCCCAGCTACAGCGCCCTGCCCACAAAGGTCGGCCCCAACGGCCGGCTGCCAGGCGGAGGCGCGCACATGTGCCGGGCGCTGGGAGACGACACGACGGGAGGCACCGGCACAGGCGACGCCAACATGGTCTGCGAACCCTGGCCCGGCCTGCCGGATTCGGTGTCGGGAGGCAGCTTTACCGCTGATCTGCTGGGCACCGGCCGCATGCAGACGGTGGCCTACCACCGCGGCCAGATGGTCAACGACACTTGGCAGGAAGACGGCAGGTGGGAGGTCTTCGAGCCGGTGGATCGCTCGGTCGCCAACCAGGCCCTGGACCGCATTCACCAGTTCACGAATGGTGTAGGTGCCACCTCCAAGGTCGAGTATGTCGACGGCGTGCCCACCGGCACGGTCACCCGATCGGGCGCCAGCACCTTGGGCTACCCGCAGCACGTGACCGCCGGCACCGGCAAGATCGTCAAGCGCCTGCGCAGGGACAACGGGAACGGGCCTGACCGCACGACCGTCTATGCCTACGAGGATTCGGGAATCGACCTCGCTGGCCGTGGCTCGCTGGGCTTCGCCAAGGTCACCTCGACCGACGAGCAAACCGGCCTGGTCACCTCCACCGCCTACTCGCAGGCCTGGCCGCACGCCGGCATGGCGCTCGGAAGCACCGTCACCAAGCCCGGCGCCGCCAAGGCCTTGTCGACCACGACCCACACCTTGGCCGCCAACACCATCACCCAGACCTATGGCGCCACGGTTTGCCCCTATGTCGGCAAGAGCGTCGTGGAGCGCTACGACCTGGGCGGGGAGTTCCTGGGGCGGGTCACCACCCAGGGCGTGGACACGGCCAATGTCCAGTACGACAGCCACTGCAACCTGCTGAAGGTGAAGGTCGTGTCCGAAGGTTCGGCCACGGATCCATCTGCCACCTTCACCACCACCACCGAGAACACCTACGTCGCCGAAGACAAGCCCAACTGGTTGCTGGATCTGGTGAAAACCAGCAAGGTATCCAAACGGCACAGTGCCGACACCGCCACGGTCACCCGAACAAAAGACTTCACTTACGAACCCGGCTCCACCGGCCGCGTGGCGACGGAGGTCGTACAGGCGGCCACCAGCACGCTCAAGCTGACCATTGCCTACGGCCGCGCAGACAACCCGTTTGGCCTGGTCAACACCAGGAAGGAGACCTGGCGAGATCCGCTCACCGCCACGAACCGCAGCCGCACCACGACGACAGCCTACGACGCCAACGGCCGCGCGCCCGTGACGATGAGCAACGCGCTCAACCACAGCGAGACCCGCGCGTACGACTTCGGCTCCGGCGCCATGGTCAGCCGTACCGACCCGAACGGCCACGTCACCAGTTGGTTGACGAACGGCTTCGGCCGGCCCCTGGTTGAGCTCAGGCCCGACGGCAACGAAACCCGCCTGTACGTCAAGCAGTGCGCGGGTGATGGCCCCAGCGGCGCTGTGGTTGCCAACGTCACCGAACACTTCCACGGCACTGACCGCATTGCCGTGCCGCAGGTCACCTACCTGGACAGCGCCGGCCGCACGCTGCGCAGCCAGACCTGGGGCTTTGACGGGCGCGTCATCGTGGCGGACCAGCGCTACGACGACCTGGGCCGCCCGTGGGAGACCGATCAGCCGCGCTACAGCGGCGACACGGCCCACCTCGCCAGCCGCCAGGCCTACGACGAGTTGGGCCGGGTAACCAAGGTCACGAGCCTGGACGACGACGGTGCGGAGCAAGCGCTGACCACGTCCTACCAGGGCATGGTGACCGTGGTCACCAACGCCCTGGGCCAGAAGCGCACCGACAAGCGTGACGTGCTGGGCCAGGTGCGTGCGGTGGTGGACCACCTGCAAGGCCTTACCCAGTTCGCCTACGACCCCTTCGGCAACCTGACCCGGACGGTGGATCCGAATGGCAACGTCATCAGCTTGAGCTTCGACGCCCTGGGCCGCAAGACGGCGCTGCAGGATCCTGATCTGGGCCTGATCGACTACACGGTGGATCCCCTGGGCCGCACCCGCAGGCAGACGAGCCCGAACCAGCGCGCGGGTTCCAGGTTCACCGACATGGACTACGACCTGCTGGACCGCATGACCCTGCGCATGGAGCCGGATCTGGAGAGCCGCTGGGTCTACGACACGGCCACCAAGGGCGTGGGCCAACTGGCCGAGGCCTACACCATTGCAGGCGGCATCAAGGACTACCGGCGCCTGCACACCTACGACTCGCTGGGCCGCCCTGGCGCCACGACCCAGGTGCTCACCGACGGCAACTACACCAGCACGCCGGCGTACGACGCCTGGGGCCGGCTCAGCCAGCAGACCCACCAGCGAGGCAGCGACACCGCGAAAGTGTTCAACCTGCGCTACAACAACCATGGCTACCCTTCGTCGGTGGAGCGCGCCGGGCTGGTGCTGTCTCAGGTGGTGGCACAGGACGCGTCCCAGCGCGTGCTTCACAGCCTGTTGGGCAATGGGCTGATCCAGACTCGCACCTACAGCCCCCACACCGGCCGCCTGCAAACCGGCATGCTCAAGACCGGCTCCGAGGCCGTGCGCCTGCAGGAAGGCTACACCTACGATCCGCTGGGCAATGTGACCCGGCGCGGGCAGTACTGGGACACCTCTGGCTTCGAGGAGACGTTTGCCTACGATGGCCTGAACCGCCTGGTGAGCAGTGGGGTCGAAGGCCTGTCTGCCAAGACCTTCAGCTACGACGCCGCCGGCAACCTCAAGACCAAGACCGGCGCAGGCACCTACGCCTACCCCGCCCAGGGGCCGGCGGCCATCCGCCCGCACGCGGTGCAGAGCGTCAGCGGCATGGCCGGCACCTTCAGCTACGACGCCAACGGCAACCTGCTCAGCGGGGCTGGCCGCACGATCAGCTGGGCCAGCTTCGACATGCCCATCACGATCACCAAGGGCAGCAACTCCAGCACCTTTGCCTACGGCCCCGAGCACCAGCGCGCCAAGCAGACACGTGGCGACGGCCTGGTGATCCTCTACGCTGGCGCACAGGAGGTGGAAACCAAGGCCGGCGTGACCACAGTCAAGACCTACTGGCCGGGCGGCGCGGGGCTGGAGATCGACAAGACCGGCCAATCCACCCAACTGATGTGGACCCATGCAGACCGCCTGGGCAGCCCGGTGGCGATCACCGATTCCGCCGGCAACCTGGCCGAGAAGCTGGCCTACGACGCCTGGGGCAAGAGGCGCAGCCTGGACGGCGCCACCACACCCGATGCACTGGACGGGCTGGTGGACAACAAGGGCTTCACGCATCACGAAATGCTGGACCAGTTGGATCTGGTTCACATGAACGGGCGGGTGTATGACCCGTGGGTGGCCCGGTTCATGTCGGGCGATCCGATCATCCAGGAGTTGAACAATGGTCAGAGCTACAACCGCTACAGCTACGTCGTCAACAATCCGACAAATCTGACGGATCCAACGGGGTTTGCTCGCAATTGCACGGCACAGACAGGATCGAATATTCCTATCTGCAACTCGGGCCCAGACGACGTAGTTGTGAACCACGTTGACGGAAGCAAGGAGGTGCTTCTCGGGGATGGAACTGGTAAGACCATCGAGAGTTTAGGTGGGATAATTGTTAAGAACGGGATCCAGATAGTTAGCGCGAAGCAATCAAGCTCTGGCGTTGGCACAGGCGGGTCGAACAGCAATCCTGGGGTCACAGGCCACCAAAGCGTCGTTCATTATGATGAAATGCCACCAGTGCGCGAAGATGGTCTCGAGAAGGAGAATCTTGTCCAAGTCCAGTCCCGCGCAGGAATGCGGCAGGGCTCTGGTCTTCGAGGTGGTCAATTCGTCATCGAGTTGCGCAGCGAACCAATGGAGATTAGAGGCCAAGTACTTGAGTCTTACATACGCATTATTGAACCAAGCGCTTTGCCAATGACGATAGGTCCAGTCGGCGGGATCAGGTATACAGAAGGTTATGTGCGAACACTTGAGACAACTTACAGGGAGGTTCTCACACGCGCCGCTAGGCGAGGGCAGAATGTCGCTTGGGCGCAATTCCGTGAAGCGGTCAGGAACGGGACACCACATTCGTCAAAGCAATACCTCACATTCTCGGAAGGCGCGGAGTTGTTGAGAACGGGTCGAATCACAGGCTGGCAGGCACATCATCAACTCGACGTCGCGCGCTTCCCGTCTCAAGCAGCGAACCCCGCATATATACGACCCCTTCCCGGTACAGTTCATAGCAGTCTCCACATGTTCTTCTACTAGTGATGCTAGCCTCCCTTTTAATTGGTTTGGAAATCTCCGAGGCCGATCCATTGGCGCATTATGTTGCGTATCAAAGGCGGAAGCGTGTTCGGCGTGGGGAGTTGGATCACATGCATGTGCTTTTTGATCCGGTCGCGGCTGCAGCTATTGAGGAGGTGATTGTCAGAGTTGAGGGGGCCGGTTCGTGCGAAGAATGCTTCAAGTACTTGCTACCCAAAGGCTATGGCTGCTTCCTGACTGAAACAAATGGAGGGCTTTTCTATGGTGGCAATGTACAGATCTTTGGACTCCGTGACAATTACGATGTACCGGAAAACCACGTGGTCCGTTACCGTCCGCTTGATATTGGCCTATATAATACATTAGCACGGAACTCCTTGTTGCGGCCCTCGGATGTTCATTTGGGGCACTACTTCTATAATCAACAAATGCTTGTCTTTGATTCTAGTACTAAGACGTTGGAGCTTACCGAGCCGTTTTCTCGGAATGTGGAGAAATCATGGGGAACCTTTTTTGACTATTTTCAAGAGCTAGTAGAGTATCGTCAATACTTCACAGCTAAGAAGGGAGGCGTGTCTGGAGGCAGGGGGCCGTTTGGCAATTGACGATGTCGTCAATTGAAGTCAAGGATCATTCGCAACTAATTCGTCAGCCCCTCCACCAACTGGCACAGCCGCCGCAGCTCAGACAGATCAACTCTGGCGTACTTCTTGCGTCAGACTTAGAAAGTGGCATCGCTACTCCCCAGCTCGGCCTGCTTCATGGCGAAGGGGATCTGATCCTTGGTGAACTTGCTCTTCCTCACGACATGCACCTGGAGCACATCGGGCCTCCATCATGCCGGTCGCTCTGTTGCCGATTGGTTCGAAACCTTGGGACTCGGTCATCCGAGGTGGTTAGTTGCGTTGAGGTCTACTACCAGCCTGAATTGATATTCTTTCGACACTGTCTTGCGCCTCATTTTGCCGAAGAGGGTTTACGCGCTGAGCTAGCGCGTCCGGCTGCGACTTTGCCCGAGGCTTCCTTGCGCCACGTCGACCATGCCGACCAAGGCCCAAGTTAGCCCGGTCGCAACAACTAGCGACCGCCAGTCGCAACTATTTTGGCGCCCTACGACATACAGTGTATGGGTAGTCGAATCCAGAGAAGCGGGCTCCTGTGGAATCGAGGGAGTCTGACGCGATGCACTGGCAACAGGTGAGAACACCAGCCGCCATGACCTGAGGACCTTCCGCTCTGCTCCCGCCCCCATGCGATCGCTCTTTAACCTGGGGCCTACGGTCCCCCGTAGCCCGACCGCCGTGACGCAGCCGTTTGAAGTGCCGAGGCGCAGCTAGCTTCCGGGTAGCTCGATGCCTCGGCATTGTGCCCAGGCGAGGACATCGGACGGCTTGAGTACGGAGAACTTCTGCAGCGGACCCGGCTCAGCGCCAGGCGGTACACGTAGCTGGTCGTCATAGACGCCTGTCTCAAGGTCAGCTATGAGACGCTCGATCTCTTCCGGCGAGAGGTGCTCGAATTCGGTCATCGGAACCCTGTTTCGCCAGCGCTCTCTGGTGTCAACGTCGGCTCGGTGCCGTGCGAAATCGCGGTTCGCACGCGCCGTGCACTCGCGAGGGAACAGGCGAATCCGTACGCGCAGACACCGCCCGCTGCAAGCGTCCGAGGATGCCCGGTGAAGTGTAAAGCATTTTAGACATACTTGCTATGCTTGCCTATAATGACTTACAAATGCCAGCCACCTCTGAGCTCGCCTCAGTCATTGACCGTCAGCTTCTACTCCAACTAGGAGGGCGGCTCAAGCGCGCTCGGGTGACACAAGGTCTGACCACGACCCAGATGGCCCAGCGGGCGGGCCTCTCCCGCATGACGCTCAGCGCAATCGAGGCCGGCGAGCCCACGCCGACCATGGGCAGCTACCTGCGAGTGATGAGCGTCCTCCAGATGTCCAAAGACCTGGTGCTCCTGGCAAGCGACACACTCGAGCCCCCTGGCGCCGAGAAAGACGAGAACGCTCCGGCTTCCGGCGGCTTTGTGGTCACGGCCAGCAACGCCAAACACGAACTGCAAGACCTGCAAAGCCTGATGCTGCACCAGGAGGCTGTGCGGCTCATGCAGAAGAAGCCTGAACTCGTTCAGCAGGCCTTGGATACCCTGGAACGCTGGCGCCAATCGGGCGACTCGCACTCGCGGTTTCTGTGGGACGAATGGTCGGTCATCCTGCACCGTAGGGCGTGGCGCAGGGCGCTCTCACACACGAAGCGCTCCAAGGAGCTTCGCCAAGCGTCGCCCCTGACCACGATACTGCCGCCAGAAACCCGTCAGCGAATTCTCGACGAGGTCCGTCGCCTGAAGAGCGGTGTCCCCCTGGGCTCACTACCGGCGTCGAAGCAGCGCCCCGCGAAAGGCTCTCCGAATGGAACGTGAGGAGCTCGAGCACTTGATTCGTGCGGCAGCCGAGGTCACGCAGGAGTACGAGTTCATCATCATCGGCAGCCAGTCGATTCTCGGGCCCATCCCCAACCCACCGGCGGAACTGAAGTTGTCGATGGAGGCTGATATGTACCCCTCCAACGCTCCAGAGAAGGCAGACCTCATCGACGGGGCGCTGGGAGAGGGGTCGCAGTTTCACGACACGTACAAGTACTACGCACAGGGCGTCGGCCCGGAAACGCCGACGCTTCCTGATGGGTGGCAAGGTCGACTGCATCGCGTGCAGACGGCCAACACCGATCTCAAGGTCGGCCTTTGCCTGGATGTGTTGGACCTTTTCATGGCCAAGGCCGCGGCCAACCGAGACAAGGACCGAGAGTTCGACATGGCCTTGCTGCGCCACGGTTTCGTGAAGCTGGATCAAGCAATAGAACTGGTGGCACTCATGCCTATGGACGACAAGGCCAGGCGCGACCTGCGTGCCCGCATTCGACGCTGGGCCAGGATGCTCAAGGAGCGCGGCTACGACCTGCCTGCCGGCTGACGCGAAGGCTGTCCACGCGCCTGCTAGTCGAAGCTCGGCGAGGGCATTCCGCTACCTGTCCGGCACTCGACTCAGATACGTCGACGGCACGGTGTCGGTGAGCCAGACGCCGTTGTCGGAAACGAAGAACTTGTGACCGTCCCGGTCCATGCGAGCCGCGTCGACCACCAGAAACACCGGCACACCTCGTCTGCCTCCGACGGCCTGCGGCAGACAACGCTACGCGTCGATATTCGCCGCCCTCAGCGCATTCGTCTCGATGAAATCACGCCTCGGCTCGACCTCGTCGCCCATCAGCATCGTGAACACCTTGTCCGCCTCGATGGCGTCTTCGATCTGCACGCGCAGCAGGCGGCGCACGGCCGGGTCCATGGTGGTCTCCCAGAGCTGCATGGGGTTCATTTCACCCAGGCCCTTGTAGCGCTGGCGGCCCACGCTGTTCTCGGCCTGGGTCATCAGCCAGGCCATGGCCACGCGGAAGTCGCCGGCCTTGCTTTCCTTCTGCTTCTCGCCCTCGCCGCGGCGCACCACGGCATCCGCACCGAGCAGGCCCTTGAAGGTGCGGCCGGCCACGGCCAGCGCGTCGTAATCCGCACCGTGGACGAAATCGGGGCTGATGATGCTGCTCTTGATGTTGCCGTGGTGGCGGCGGCTGATGCGCAGCAGGTGCTTGTCGGTGCGCGCGTCGAACTGCGCTTCGACGATGGCGTCGATCAGCGCGCCCTGCATCGCCACGGCGCTGGCTTCGGCCGCGGGTGCGGTGTCCA